>CALZIC010000302.1:1828-10485 GCA_945787285.1 uncultured Desulfuromonadales bacterium | reverse complement strand
CGACATGTCGATCATTTTGTCCTTGCGCGAATAGGTCGAGAAAAAGTCGCTGAAAATCTTCAGGGAATCGCGCCCCGAAAAGCCCTTGTCCCCTTCCGATTCCGACTCTCCGATAATCATCCTGCGACGCTTGGCATTGAGGCGCTTGCGGTCTTCCTCGTCGAGCCACTTGGGAATGTTGCCGGTGTAGATCTCCATTTTCAGCAGTTGCAGGTTTTCATCGCAGTACAGGCTGTACTTGCTCGGTTGCTGAATCCACTCGCTCATGGCATTGGAGTTGATCTTCATGCGTGAGGCGATAATGACCCGGGCAAAGTTGTGCAGCACACGCGGCAGAAAGCTTTCCTCCACGTGACGTCCGAAGGTGTTGCGATAGATTGCCACTTCGGTGTTAAGGTCGAGAACGTAGGGGATCTTGATGTACTCGATACGATCGAGAAACGACTGGAAACCACTGATGTTCTGTTTGTCTTCCGGGTTCATCAACGCCAGAAAGAGAGAATTGACATTCTCTTCGAGGTCCTCGACCTTGTGCACCCCCTCGCTGATGATGTTATGAAGTTCAATCAGGCGCTCGGTGTTGTGGGACTTGATGTCCATAAGGGCGTAGATGCCGTTGTTGGTCTTGGCGTAGCGGGAAAAGAGATAGCTGACCTTGTTGCTGTCCTTGAGCAGGGTGTTGACCCGGTTCTGCAGAATCTCGTTGGTGATAATGGTCTGCTTGACCTGCTTGTCGCCAGGGGTGAAGACGCTGATCCCCTCGCCAACGCGGCGGTTGAAATGGTAGGGCCTGGCATAGACCATGCGAAAGACGTCCATCGGGTCTTTGAGCTTGTTGAGCAGGGCCTGAAAGATGGACGAGCAGATGGTGCAGGAGGTGCCACGAAAAACCCAGTCGAATTCTTTGTAGTTTAAGATACGTTCTTTGGCCTCACCGTCGGTAAAGAGGCTGGAGAGAAACTCCCGGCGCAGTTCCTTGGGGATGATGTGGACCGGATTGTCGTGGCTGGGGCAGGTAACCTCTACATAGTCCTCGGTCAAAAAGAGAGAGTCCTTGGCCTCGGCCAACTCGCCCTGATCAAACTCGTACTCATCGAGAAGAGTGGAGAGCCTTTCGAGAAAATGTTCGGTTTTGCGCGGTGAAATATGGGCCAGCTGGTTGCGGTTCAGCCGCCAGACGGTCTCGTAGCGCCCCCCTTCGTCGGTATTGGCGTACTGCTCGAACTTCATCAGCAGATTGTTGAGAAAGGTGCTCTTGCCGCTCCCGGGCGGGCCCTCGAAGATATAGATTTTGTTCTGCTGGGCCCCCCGCTTGAGCGACTCGGCCAAAGCCACCAGGCGGTTGGCAAAGAGCCGGTCGGCAAAAAAGGGGTTGTCTACATTGAGAAATTCGTCAAACGGGATGGGCTCTCGCTGCTCCCAGTCACTCATGTGATCGGCTATCCGGGTGAGAGCGTTCTCGATGTTATTCATATCTGCGACTCCGATCCAGACAGGGGGCGAGTGGACTGCACGGTTAATCCTGTCTTCTATTTCCGGCCATTTTACCCGCTATCTGCATTACGCCTCCTCGGCAGCAACCCAAATGTTACCGACACGGCTGACCCAACGGGGTACTAGGGGGTCTCCTGCGGCGAAACCATGACTTTGGACAACTGACGGTTTTTCATTTCATAAACCACCCTGCGCCAACTCAGTTCGGGCTCCTGCTCCACCACATCGGACCCCATCCAGAACGCGGGAGCCCCCCCCGCCGCCTCTTGGGCGGAGAGCACTTCGGCTTCGCTCGTTTCGAGCAGCACCGGCCCCCCCCAGAGCACCTCGATGCCGACCATGGTGTTGGCGATAAACTCGTTGACCAGCGGCTTTCCTTCAAAATGATGATTCAGCTTCAGCGGTTTTCCCGGTTCTGAATCTTCAATGGTGATATGAGGGGGGTGGTAGAGGCTGTCGAAAAGCATCTGCCGGTAATCCTCGGATTTTCGGCTCTGAACGTAATATTCCCAGACCATGCGCTGTTTGTTCAGCCGCTTGTTGGCAACAAAAAGATCGTTGCGGGTGACAAAGTCCTGCTCGACAAAGGTGTTGATGAATGTGAAATCGCAGAAGTTCTCCCGGACCTCGAAAATGAATTCCTTCCCCTTGCCAAGGCCGGCATCGTACTTTTCGCGCATTCTGGCATCGTTCATCCGCTGAAAGTCGTAAGACAGCTTGCCCTGGTCGGCCATCTCCTCGATGTGGTTAAAGAGGCGCAACCCCAGAGCATAAGGATTCAGGCCAACTCTCGGCAGAGACGTCACCCCGGCATTAGCCCGGGCAAACTCGACCTCATGCCCCACGATCCGCTCATCTTGGAGAAAAAGCTTTTCATGCCAGTAGCTGGCCCACCCCTCGTTCATGATCTTGGTGCGTATCTGGGGCTGGAAATAAATGGAGGTTTGGCGCACAACCTCCATCACCGATTTCATCCACTTGTTCTCGTCCTTGTTGAGAAATTCAGAGTGATCCATCAGGTATTTGAGAAGATCCCTCTTTTCAACGACCTTCATTTGGTGGCTTTTTTCGAACAGGGCTTCAAACTCGGGATACTTGTTCACGGTATCGGCAAAAAAGGCCGCTTCGCCCCGTTTTCCCCCTTGCCGCAGGGCCTCGTTATAGCGTTCGATCTCCTTGACATATTCGGAGATCTTGACTTTCTTCACATCCTGCAGAAACACGTCAAAATAATAATTAAGACGCTTCGAACACGCATCCTGGCCCTCCTGGTGAAACTGGGAGAGTTCGTCAAAGTACCCCACCAGGTTATCGATCCCCCGGGAAAACTCGATAATGTAATCGACCCAGCGCCCCTTTTCGGAGCGCAGCCTTGAAATCAGACGCTTGTCCGCCAAAGCCTTGCCGGTCAGGTCGAACTCCCAGGTGTGCCGAAAGTAGAGGTTGTTCTGAAAAAAATCGATATGGGCCAGCACGTGATAAAAAATCATCACATTAAGCCAGTCAGGGTTGTTGTCGTTGTAAAAGGAGATTGCCGGATTTTCTTGGCGTGTTGATCTATTAGTTCCATAGATTTTCCCGGGTAGGTGCAGACACGAGGCCTGTCCCTACGATATCAGCGTCTTGATCCCTTCGATCAACCGCGGTTCATCCGCATCTTCGCCCATAACGTCGAGCCTGAGCAGCTCTGGCCGGGATTCGAGGAGCCCCGACTTGTTGAGATACTTCTGCACCTCGGTATTGCCGCTGGAGACATGAAGGTGTTCGGTGATGGTAATGCCTACTCGACTGGTATATTCAAGCATTTTTTCGAGTTCCGGAATCGTTTCCCGGCCGTTGGTGTCCCAGTCGTCGCCGTCGGTGCCGTGAAAAATATAGATATTGTAATCTTTGGCCAGATTTTCCTTGTCGACAATGTCGTTAACCATCTGGTAGGCCGCCGAGACCTTGGTGCCGCCGGCCACCGCGGAGTTGTAGTAGGTGTGAAAATCCGGAACTTCGCGGGCTTCGGTGTCATGCAGAATGAACCTGCTTTCGACCTGCTTTTCATACTGAAAGAGGAGCCAACTGTAGATCAGCACATGCTGGGTAACCACGATATCGGTCGCCTTGCCCTGCATCGAACCGGAGTAGTCCCTGAGAAAAAAGACCATGGCCTGCGATTCGTAGTCTTTTTCCTTGGAAAGGACCCGGTAGATCTTATCTCTGGGGGTAATCAGAAAACGGGTGGTGTCGATATCATTGAAGTCGGGGAGGTTGCCGAGGCCGATATTGGTTTTAACGATGCGCCTCAAGGTCGCCTTCTTGTCGAGCACCTGCCCGAAGCCGCGGTTGCGGTCGGTCAGATCGTAGGTGTAGCGGGTCAGCGAGCGTTTTTTTCCCTTTTCCTTGAGGTTGGGCAACTCGAACTTCTCGGAAAGGATACGCCCCAGGTCATAAGCATTCGATTCAACCTCGTGCATCCCTCCCTCGCCCTGCCCGGCATCTCCGGACCCGGGACCCGGCTGGGGACGCACCGGCTGCTCTCCGATCACCTCGCCCTCTTCACCTTCCCCCGAGCCCCCGGACGGCTCCCCCTGGTCCTGAGGCTTGAACGACGGATCGTGGATAAACTTTTCTTCGACAGTGGTCGGAACGACCACCACCTTGTCGCCCCCCCCACGACCCGGCTTGATCATCTTGCCGACCCGGATCTTGCGCGGAAAGCCATCGATCTCGCGCTGCTTGTCACGCTCCAGCAGTTCGTCGAGGGAGCGCACGTTGGTCGAATATCCGCCATGGGGACGCTCCATGTCCTGCATGGCGCACAGGTCGCCGTCTCCGTAGAGCTGCAGAAACGCTTCCCTGGCATGACTGCGATGCTCTGAAGGCAAGGCAACATCTTCGTGCTCCCCCTGGGAACGGATTTCCCGCAGCATGCGCTCTTCCTGCTCGGGGGACAGCCCCTCGGCCTTGAGCCGGGCAAATAATTTGAGAAGTTCGTCTTTCATAATCTTCTCGCACCTCTACCTTTCGTCCTCCTGGGTACAGAAGTATTCGATCGTCTTCTGCGCGCAGGTCCGGCAGTAACCCAGTTTGTTGAGCATGGTGTGGATCATCCGGTCGTAAAGCTTCTGGTTCTCTTCGTTGGTGCGGTTGGCCAGCGCTCCGATCAGGCTGCCGGCGCCGGCAATATCCGATTTCAGCCGGACGTCGGTGACCGCCTTGACCAGTTCGAGGTTGTCCATAAAATCGTAGTTGGGATCGACCGATATTTTTTGACCGTAGATCTTGCGGATCGCGGTGCGGAAGGTCTCACGCTGCTCATCAGTCTTCAGGCCGAGCCGGTCTTCGACGTTGTTGAGGTAGCGCTCGTCGATCTTCAGCGCCCTGAGTTCATCACTCTGCGGGTCCTTGTACTTCCACATCTTGCGGGTCCTTGTACTTCCACATCTTGTCCGGACCGAGGTTTTCGGCATCAACACCGATGATCATGTTGACGTAATTCATGACGTCTTTGCGAATGGCATAAGGTTCGTCCATGTACGCGTTGAACATCTCGGTCATCACCCGCTCGCGATAAAGACCCTTGGCCACCTTGAGATCTTCAAGATACTTGGCCCGGTCGTGGGCATCGGAGACGTAGTCGAGAATGACCCGTTCGACAGCTCTGAAGATGTCATAGGCCACCATGCAGCGCCCTTCGTTGGTTTCCGAATTCTCCCCCAGCAACTGGACGGCGCGGCCCAGGTTCCTCTGTCCCAGCCCCTTTTGGCCAAAGCGCTTGGTGATATCCGGGTCCTGGTTGAGGGTGTCGATGACCTCGGCCAGGGCCTTGATGCTCTTTTCCCCGGCGACCTCGCCGGCCGCCAGCTTCATGGTTTCCACCGATGTCAGTTTTTCCGACCGCGGAAGCCGCGAGAGAATGACCGAAACCGAGGCGGCATAGTTGAGATTGGGGTCCTGATGCAGATCTTCGCGCATCAGCGTGGTTTTGGTTTCACTGCCGATGGCATAGCCGGTCAGCTGGTCCTGCATCAGGTAGTTGGTGTTGTGAGACACGTAGCAGATGCGGCAGCGGTCGACAATCGGGGCCTCTTCCTTCTCGGCCAGAAAGCGGTTGAACTCGGCGTTGTTGCTGGTGGCGATAATCAGCGAATCGATAGGCCACTTGTAGCCGTCGATTTCGATCATGCGATTCTGAATAACCCCCAGGTAGACCTGCACCAAGTCCTTCTTGTTCTTGTAGATCTCGTCGGAGAAATGGATGCCGCCCCCGGCCACCCGGGCCAGCGCCCCGCGGCGCAGATCGAAGCGGTAGGGATTGTTGGTGTCGGTGATGTGAAGCAGGCGCTGAATCGACTCCTCGCCGAGCAGGTCGACAGCGCTGGAGGTGATTTTGTCCTTAGCGGCATATTTTCCGGTGACGGTGCCGAGGCTCTCGGTGAGGGGGACCGGGACAATCCGGATGAACTCAAACATCTTGTCGATATCGCCGCCGGTGTAGGCGCGAATGTCGTTCCAGATATAGCTGCTGCACGCCCCCATCGGACGGTAATTTTCGTACAGCACTTCGACCTCGGCATCGGAAAACCCCTGCGTGGCCAGATACTCCCGGCTCTGGTCAGGAGTTTCGAAGAGGTTCATGGCGAGGATCATCGGGTCTTCATAGGTCTGCGACTCGATGGTTGAAATGCGACCGAAACTGCCAAGCTTGTCGAGGCCGTTAAACTGGAAGGTATATTTGCGATTCTCCGAGCGCGACAAAAATTCGCGGTACTTGGCACAGAGGAATTCAACGAAAAAGGTCTTGCCGTTTCCCGGTTCACCGACCAGAACATAGGCCATCTCCTTGGAAGACCCCCCTTCGGAGGCGTCCTTGACAAAGGAGACGAAACTGTTGATCTCATCGTACATGCCGATGACATGCTTTCGACCGGAGCGAAAGATTTTGAAGTCATAGGTGGTCTTGCCATTGACGACCACTTTCTCGATTTCATCATCGAGAATCATCCGGGCGACGCCCTGAAACGCATTCTCGAATCGCCTTGACCCCTCTTTAACCGCCAGAAGATGATGCTGAAGGGTGCCGCCTCCCTGTCCCGCCTGCCTTTCAGTCATAGTTTCTCACTCCCCTTATATATACTTATGGATTATTTAATCCAGCAACTAAAGTCCTATTTATATCTCCGTGAGTTGTAAGTATACCACATCACAAACATTCTACCTGTTTCGGGGCCAAGAAATTCTCTGCATGCCGCACCGGCTGCACACAAAAAAAAGAGCCCCTCGAAAGGGGCTCTTTTTATACGATCAATTCTGAACAGAGAGTGATTATTCCTCGTAAACCAGCACCCGGACAAGTCCGATGGTCGCTCCCGAGGTATCGGTTGTGGCGGTATCACCAACCGTGATGACCGTGGTTATATTGTTTTCCTCGATGAAACGATTAACTCGCAGATCAAGCTCAATCAGTTCTTCGTGAGTCTTGAACGGCTGCAAAGGCTCACCAAAAGTTTTAACCTTTACCATGCCAACCTCCCTGTTCGCGGAAAATCAGACCTGAACAACCTCTTTAACCTGGGGAAGCTTTTCCTTGAGGGTCTTTTCGATCCCCATCTTAAGAGTCATGGTCGACATGGGGCAGGAACCGCAGGCCCCGGTCAGCCGGACGCTGACGATACCGTCTTCGGTAACATCTACCAGCTCTACATCGCCCCCGTCAGCCTGCAGTGCGGGGCGTACCAGATTCAATACTTCTTGTACCTGTTCTTTCATGGGATGTCCTCCTCTTGAGACACTTTCAAGTATAGCCCCCACCAGGGGGCGCGCAAGTTACGACCTGAATTCGTGATTCAGGGGCGGAAAAAGAGTGCCTATGGCCCCGTCAAGATTCACGAATTCGGCTCTATTCCAGAGAGCACAAAAGCTCTCTGCAGGGTCAAAACAGCCCCGCCGTCGGCAGCGGAATGTCACCGATGCGGCGCTGGCACAATAATGAAGGGGAATCAACCGCCTTGCCCTGAATCAGAACTTTGAAGGTCTCTCCCATCCCCCCTTCGGGCATGATGAGATTCTTCAAGGTCAGGCGCAGGGCACGGGCCTCTTTCTCGTCTGCGGTGCCAGCTTCCAGGGCCATCAGGGCGTCGACAAACCCGAGCCCCATGAGAAAACGATACTGCTCGGCAAAATACAGCGGATTGAGCCCCAGGGCTTCCCCGGCCTTTTCCAGAGCCGTGAAGTCGACGTGGCTGGTAATGTCCTGGAAGCCGAGGCGCTGGTACGGGTTTTCATTGGAGGTGTGGCGATAGTAGCACATCAGGGTGCCGCTGCGCCGCATCGGAGAGTACAGCTCCGAGGCCGGGTAGCCGTAATCGATGGTCATTACGAAGCCGCGGCTCAACAGTGCGCCGACTTTTTTCAACCAGAGGGGCGCCTCGAGGTTAACCTCGGCCCGGTTTCCTTCGGCCAACTCGACTCCCGAGGTCCGGAAATAATCGGCGAACTCCGCTCCTGCGGGGCGCAGTTCCTCGACAAGGGCGGAGTCCCGTCCCACCACGAAGACCTCCTGCAGCTTGCCGTCTTTTTTTTCGACAAGATGCACGGGAAACGCATCGACCAGTTCATTCGACAGAAAACAGCCTTCAACCCCGCTGAGTTCCTCGAGGCAGCACCAGCCCAGGCGCTCGAGATGCTTTTCGAGAAGCTGCCTCTGACGAAGCCTGTTATCGGGGCTGATTTCGACCAGCGAGTAGGTCAGACATTGATAAAACGCTGGAAATTCTTCGGCAATGGCATCGAGGATATCAAGGCAGAGATGCCCCTCTCCGGCCCCCTGCTCGGCGATGGTAAAGGCGCCCGAACCGAGGAGTTCCCACATCTGGTGAAGCTGGCGGGCAATCAGACGGCCGAAGAGCGAATGAACGCTGGTGGAGGTGAAGAAGTCCCCCCCCTTGCCGATGCGGTCTCGCGGCGCCATGTAATAACCCCACTGGGGATGATAGAGACAATGGGCCATGAACTCGGAAAAGGAGATGCCTCCCGACTCCTCGATCCGGCCGCGGATGAATGCTTCGAGTTCGGGGTGGTTCCCAGTCGACGAATCTTCGATCATTGGACGCAAATCTTTCCTGAAAAGAAGCGGGCAGAAAAGAGATCCGCCCGTTTCATGCTTAGCTCCACAT
>CALZIC010000302.1:0-1786 GCA_945787285.1 uncultured Desulfuromonadales bacterium | reverse complement strand
ATCACGCCCAGCAGCTTGTGAATCTGCAGCAGGTCGGCCGTTTCATTGACGAGCAGGGTGGGAATTCCGAACTCCCGGGGGACCTTCAGGTCAACCTGGTCACGGTCCCCGACAAACAGAAAGCTCCCGGGAGGACCACCAATGTCCTCAAGGACCATCTCCAGCGTTTCCGGGTCAGGTTTTGATGTCCAGTTGAATTCGATGGTATAGAGTCTTTTGAAAAATGTTTCGATCCCCAGAAGAGCGAGTATTTTACGGGCCAGGGGCAGACTGTTATTGGTATAGAGAAAAAGATCCCACCCCTGCTCCAGCGACTCGAGAAGGGCGACCAGCACAGGGTCGACACCGAGGTAGCGCTCAGGGTGCACCCCGGCCTGCAGAGCACGATGAAACTCCGCAACCTCGATACCCAGTTCCAGACAGGTACGGGTCAGCGTCGGCTCCTCCTCGAGAATCTCGGTCAACCGCTTGCGCGCTCCCCGCAGCAGGGTCTTACCCTCCTTAAGGGTTAAACCACGGCTCTGAGCGATCAGGGCGGCCGTCACCTCCTGAATTTCATTGGCCAGGCCATCGCTCTTGTAAAGCGTGCCGTCAAGATCACATACGATTGAACGGACATCGTGCAGGGGACTCAGCATGCCGACGAAACTCCGCAGGTAAAGGGAAGATCAAGATTCATCGCGGGGGCAAACAACCCGCTAAGGATACCATGAATCAGCGCCCTGTCAAAAAGGCGCATCGGTAAGGGGTGAGGCGGAAGGATTGGTGAAAAATGAAAAACGATCTTTGTTTTTTTGAGGATGACTCCTCACCAGGCGAGCCCCACCTGGTGCGTCCTGCGCAGTTCTGCATTAAATCGAAAGGGCTGCAACGAACCCACAACGTCAAAAGCCCGCAGAACCTCCAATCACTCAGGCGGCAGAATTTGGGGGTCGTTGGTAAAGACGCCATTAACCCCCAGTCGGACCAGTTCTTCCAAGCGCAGGGGGTCATCGACCGTCCAGGGGTAAACTGTGAGCCCCTGCCGGTGACAGGCACCGATCATCGCGCGGGAAACCAGGTCCTGCCGGGGGTGAAAGCTTTCCGCCCGGCACGCAACGGCGCGTTTCAAACCCCTGCGCCAGAAAACCGAATCGACCAGAAAGCCGAGTGGCACCTCGGACGATTCCCGGCGGATCCGCTCCAGCAGACGATGGTCAAAAGAGGAAATCAGGGCGCGCACCGACGGAAACTGCCGGAGCAGATCGAGAATCACCTGGCCACAGAGTTCATCCTTGATTTCGAGATTCAGCCGAACCCGGCCTCCCGCCCACTCGAGCACTTCGACAAGGGCCGGGACCGGTTCATGAACAAAAGAGGGCGAGAACCATGCCCCCGCGTCGAGCCTTTTTAGGGCGCTGAACGCCAACCTTCTGACCTGCCCCTCACCATCGGTCGTACGATCGACGGTCGCATCGTGAATAACGACCGGCACACCATCCCGGCTGAGGTGAATATCGAGCTCGATGCCGTCGGCTCCCGCCACCTCGGCGGCGGCGAAGGCGGCCATGGTATTCTCAGGCGCCCAGGCCGATGCCCCGCGATGGGCCCAGAGAAAAATGTCACCACTCCTCACACCTTACTCCTCACACCTTACTCCTCACACCTTACTCCTCACACCTTACTCCTCACACCTTACTTCTCACGATGCCTCCTAGGGCATCCCCTGCACAACCGGATAACCGCGCAACTTCCAGGCATAGACGCCACCATACATGTTGTACACCGCATCATAGCCCTGGCGGGC
>CALZIC010000301.1 GCA_945787285.1 uncultured Desulfuromonadales bacterium | reverse complement strand
TACGGGGCGGTGGGCATTCTGATCAACAATGCCGGCATTCAGCACGTCTCCTCTATCGAGGATTTTCCCGAGGCTAAATGGGAGTTCATGCTGTCGCTGATGCTGACCGCCCCCTTCCTGTTGACAAAATATTGCTGGCCGTCGATGAAAGAACAAGGCTGGGGGCGAATCATCAATATCAACTCGGTTCATGGGCTGAGGGCTTCCGCCTTCAAGGTGGCCTACATCGCGGCCAAGCACGGCATGAGCGGCCTGACCAAGACGACGGCGCTGGAGGGCGGACCCCTCGGTATCACGGCCAATTCGATCTGCCCAGCCTACGTCCGCACCCCTCTGGTTGACCACCAGATAGCCGACCAGGCCAAGGTCCATGGGATTACCGAAAATGAGGTGATCGAGGAGGTCATGTTGAAGAGGGCTGCTGTCAAGCGCCTCATCGAGCCCGATGACATCGGCGCAATGGTCACCTACCTGTGCAGCGATGCCGCCGCCTGCATCACCGGTTCGGCCCTCACTATTGACTGTGGCTGGACCGCAACCTGAGATTGTCCGTCATCCCATTCGAGGACGCCCCGACCAATCATGTCTTTTTTGAGGTGGTCTCTTTTATGCCCGTATTACATACTGACGATCTGGACATCTATTATGAAATCCACGGAGAAGGCCCACCGCTTGTTTTGATCCACGGCCTTGGATCGAGCACCCTTGACTGGGAAAGTCAGGTGGTGTTTCTCTCAAAACACTTTCAAACTATTGCCATTGACCTTCGCGGACACGGCAAGTCGGGCAAACCGCCCGGTCCTTACAGTGTCCCCCTTTTTGCATCGGATACGGCAAAACTTATTCAATTCCTGGATCTTCCCCCAGCCCATGTGGCCGGCATTTCCATGGGGGGCATGGTCGCCTTTCAGCTCGCCCTTGACGCACCGAAACTTGTTAAAAGTCTCATCATCATCAACAGCGGACCGGAACTCGTGCTCCGCACATTTCAGGAACGCATGGCATTTCTTCAGCGAACGCTAATCGTTCGTTGTTTGGGCATGGGCCAAATGGCGCAGTTGCTGGCGAAGATTCTCCTTCCCGAACCCCACCAGAAGTCATTGCAGAGGACACTGGTTCAACGGTGGGCAAAAAACGACAAAAAGGCCTATCTTGCGTCACTGCGTGCCATCATAGGGTGGAGCGTGGCAGACCGCATCAGCACCATCCTATGTCCCACCCTTGTAATTTCCGCCGATAACGATTACACGCCCGTATCATTCAAGGAGGCGTATATATCAAAAATGACCCGTGCAAAGCTTGCCGTTATCCGAAACTCAAGGCATCTGTCACCTGTTGATCAGCCTGGACAGGTGAATGACGCCCTGATGAAGTTTCTCTCTGTTTTATAAGCGTCAACTAACGACTGAAAAAGAGAAACATATTGTGTTAAAAAGCCTATATGACAGGTGTTGACATTGTGAAGTTCTGCAATTGCCCCCTGAAACCTGTTCGGGCAGGTCTCAGGGAGCACTCTTTGAAGGAATAAAAGGCTTCCGGATTCCGCACTTTTCAGCCCCTCCCGATGATTTCCCTCCAATTGAAACAGGCTTAGCCTCGGCAAAAACTGTACTGTCTAATTAACAAGTGTCTAGCGAAAATAAAAAAAATACTGATGGTAAATTCCGACATTGACTTCCTTAGATATTTCTTTACTATTGATAAATAGTAAAACGCCTTTTTATTTATTCGGTAAGGCAGGGTTGAAATGCTTTAACGGAAGGTCGAATAGGGTGAGAATCCTGATATATTGAAATGCACAGCCAGGTGGAATTCAGTCTAAGCGGAATAGGCACAGGAGAATTTCACTATGGAAAGCCTGCCCATCATTGTTGGCTTTGGCGGAATTAATTCGGCCGGAAGATCTTCTTTTCACCAGAGGTATAACCGGCTTATCATCGACAAGCTCAAATCGGATAGGGCCGAGCAGGCCTATGTCGATTTAGCGATGCATATGAACCTTATCTCGCATAAGGATGGCAGCTACGTCGATAGCAAAGGGGAGACCATAAGCCCCAGTCAGGTCATGTCCCGATTTGGCCAGACGGTTCGTGACGGCACCTTGATTCGCCGGATTGAACGATCGCATTTCAATGTTGAAGGGGTCCCTTTTAACATCCCGCTGACTATCAAACCCTCCAGTAACTCTCCGCTTAAATTAACAACGGCAGAAGAAGGCCTACCAGCACAGCTGCCCCCGGGTTGGAGCGCCAGCTCGGTCAATGAAAATACTGTAGATAATTACAGCTCATCGAGGAATCTGACATTTAGGAAGACACGTTGGTTTTCGGACGAAAATCGGCTGGGCGGGGTGGTTGCAAGCGCCGCAGGCGAAATCACTTATAATCAGTTGCCAGCAGGGAGGAATTCTTATGAAACCGTTTCGACTGAACAAACACGGAAGGCTGGTCTTTCCCTCGAGCATCTTCGTCGAGCCCGACTTCTCGATTATCACCGATCTCGACCACTTGCAGGCCATCATTCGTCGGGACTTCGAAGTGAAGGCTCCGACGGGCACCGAAATCGCCGAGCGGGCCGCCTCTGGAGCCTATTCGACTCGCTATGACCTGTTGCGCGACATCGGTTTGCACCTCTTCTGGGCAAACCGTTTCGCGCTGGCTATGTACGACAAGCGGCCGACGCGATGGCGCGATGTCCCGCGGACCCGCGACGACGTGTTCGTGCCTCTTCTGCAACCATGGCAGGATCGCGATGCAAAGGCCGCAATCGTTCGTAATGCCTACGGAAACCTGGCGACGAAGTGGAACGCAGCGGCTGAGGACGAGCTGTTCGACAGGCTCTTCGATGTTTTCTCGAACAAGCTCTATCTCGCTGCGGCACTCCCCCCGATCAAGGCCACGATTGCCGAGGCGCTCGCCACACCTGATGCCAAGACGACCACCCTCGGACACTTCAATCCCGACCACCGGCGGTACAGCGTCGACGACATCCTCGACGCCGCAGACGACCAGCCCGAGCTCGAGGCGCTCCGGCGCTGGGCCATGGTGCTTCACAACCAGCACCCCTGGGATCGGAGCCGAGCCAAGCTGAAGCCCTTTGCCGAGATGGAGGATGACGACGTCGTCGTGCTGTTCCATCCCAAAAACCGCGAGGTACTCGACTTCATCAACCGCGTGAAGAGTGGAACCACCCGTGCGCCGCAGGCACCGACGCCAGACCCTGCCGTCGAACCTGTGAGGCCACTCCCGCCCGTGGTGATCGGCGATGATGCTCCGATCCAACCGAAGATCGAGGCGCTGGCGATCCGCAAGGGTGAGGTCATTTGTACCAACGAGGATGTCGTACGGAACTCCCCACCCACCTGGTCCCCGATGAGCGCGGAGGAGATCGGGGACAAAACGGGCATCGAGCGGCGCCGCTACACGGCCGAGCCAATGGAGAACATCGCCCTCGAGGCAGCGCGGGCAGCGATGAAGCATGCCGGTCGAGGGCCCGAGGAGATCGGTGCGGTGCTGGTCTGCACCTGCACCTCGAACCGGCTGATACCGTCGACCGCCACCTGGCTCTCGGGCCAACTGGGCATCATGCAGACCCATTGCTCGGCCGACATCGTGGCCGCGTGCGCCGGGTTCCCGTACGGCATCGCCGAGGCGATCCGTCTGCTGCAGGAGATCGAACGTCCGGTTCTGCTGGTATTGGCCGAGAAGTTCTCGGACAAGATCGGCAATGCGCGACCGTCGCGGATGATCTTTG
>CALZIC010000300.1 GCA_945787285.1 uncultured Desulfuromonadales bacterium | reverse complement strand
TAAAGGCTACGATGAGGCCTGCAGTTCTCTGCTCGAACTTTCCGAGGCCTATTCAAAGCATGCCAGTCGGGAGGCTTTCGAGAAGGAACTTCGCCGGTTCATGGCCAGCCACTTCCAGAGAAAGGCTCTGGTGCAACGTTTGGTAAAGGCCGGGCTCTGGCGAAGCATGTGATGAAAACGTCAACTCTGGTACTTTCCGACCAAAATGCCCCTGAATTGACTGACACGATTAACCAAACACTTATCAGGAAAAAGCCTGCCGGCCCGGGGGGGGGGGAAGAATCAATGCCAAACCATACAAATAATATATCGTTCTTTGCCAGCTCCAGCACATGGATCGAAGGGGAGTCGCTTCAGCAGCTGGAAAGGGTTGCCGGGCTGCCCGGAATGGTGCGGGTCGCCGGCTATCCGGACCTGCACCCCGGTAAAGGCTCACCGATCGGTGCGGCAATGCTTTCCGAAGGGGAGTTCTACCCGTATCTGGTCGGCTCAGATGTCGGCTGCGGCATGGGACTTTTCTCAACCGACCTTTCTGCCGGCAAGGCCAAACCCGAAAAGTGGTCGCGCAAGCTCAAGCATCTTGAAGAACCGTGGGCTGGCGATGTGACCGCCTGGCTTGAGGAGCGCGGCGCCAGGGCGGAAGGTTTCGAGTCCTCGGTGGGGACCATCGGCCTGGGCAATCACTTTGCCGAGATCCTGCGGGTCAGCCAGATCCATGATCCGGAGGAGTTTGACGCCCTCGGGCTCGACAAGTCGAAGCTCCACCTGCTGGTCCATTCCGGCTCCCGGGGGCTCGGGGCCGTGCTGCTGCGCGACCATGTTGACCGCTTCCAGGACGGAAGCCTCCGAGCCGGCAGCGAAGAAGCTGCCACTTACCTGGCCCGGCACCGCAATGCCCTGGCCTGGGCTGAAGCGAGCCGGGAGCTGATCGCCCGCCGTTTTCTCGAGCAGCTCGACAGCGCTTACCGCAAAATTACCGATCTCTCGCACAACTCCCTCACCCAGGTAGCCTCAGACGGGGCAACCCGCTACCTTCACCGTAAGGGAGCCGCCCCCTCCAACCAGGGGCCGGTCATTGTCCCCGGATCACGAGGGGCCTGCAGCTACCTGGTCCTGCCCACCGGCGAGCAGGACAGCAACCTCTGGTCGGTGGCCCACGGTGCGGGCCGCAAATGGAACCGCTCCGAATGCAAGGGGCGGCTGCGCAACCGCTACACGGCCAAGTCCCTGGGCAAAACCGAGCTGGGGAGTTTCGTCATCTGCGAAGACCGGGAGCTCCTCTACGAAGAGGCGCCCCAGGCGTACAAGGATATCGAAACGGTGATTGAAGACATGGTCTCCTTCGGCCTGATCAAGGTGATCGCTACCTTCATGCCGCTGCTGACCTATAAGGTGAGGGAGCGATGAACGAGACTCTGCTGCAGGTGACAACCGGTCGCGGCCCCGTCGAATGCGCCTGGGTGGTAGCGCGGCTTGTCCGCGAAATCGTCGCCGAGGCCCAAAAGGCCGGTCTCAGGGTCGATATTGTCGAAGAAGAGCCGGGCCCCAAGGGGGGGACTCTGAACTCTGCCCTCATTCACCTTGCCGGAGAAGGGTGCGAAGGCTTTGTTGTCGGCTACCAGGGGACGATCCAGTGGATCGGTACTTCGCGCTTTCGTCCCGGCCACAAACGCAAGAACTGGTTCGTCGGCATTCAGAAGGTCCCGGTACCCCGAACGGCTTCATTTTCCGAACGCGATGTCCGGTTCGAAACCATGCGCTCCTCCGGAGCGGGGGGGCAGCATGTCAATACCACCGATTCGGCCGTGAGGGCCACCCATCTCCCCACCGGGCTGGTTGCCATAGCCCGGGACGAAAGGTCCCAGGCGGCCAACCGCAAACGCGCCTTGCAGCGCCTGGCAATCCTCATTGCTCGGGATGGCGAGCGGCAGATGGACTCCGCCCGCAAAGAGCGCTGGGATGCCCATAATGAGTTGGAACGGGGGAGTCCTGTTCGGGTTTATGAGGGGGAGAAGTTTCGGCGGAAGGTGTAGGGGGCTTGAGGGGGGAAAAGAGTCCAATGTAAATATGAAGTAATGAAAGCCTGACCCTCGGGGGTTACCGCGGGTTTGCGGCTCCGCGTGAGGCAGGGTTTTGTTCTGATTTTTTGCCTGATCCGTTAAAATCAGATTTGATCCGTGTCCAAAGGTTTTGATCTAGGGGAGCAAAAGACCAATGGCAGATCGCTACGACACCTCAGAACTGACCGAGGACCAGTTCGAGCCTGGCTCCAACGGCACGGTTTTGAAGAATCTTCAAGGCATTACTTCCTTCGAAAAGATGGAGGAAGCCGAAACGACCGCCTTGTGGTCCGTTCAGAAGGCATTGATCGGGACGTTTTCCCAGAATCGGACTTTCACTGCGGATGACATTTGTCGGGTTCATCATCAGTGGCTTGGTGAGATCTATCCCTGGGCGGGGCGATACCGACAAGTGAATATCAGCAAGGGCGGTTTTGATTTCGCCATGGCGCAGGCCATCCCGGCAATGATGGAGGCGTTTGAGCGTCAACAGCTGAAGAAGTACACGCCGTGTTTACTAACCGCCTCCGATGAAGTGGCACATGCTTTGGCCGAAGTGCATGTGGAACTCATGCTGATTCATCCGTTTCGTGAAGGGAACGGTCGGCTGGGGCGACTTCTGGCGACGGTTATGGCGTTGCAGGCCGGCTTGCCACCCCTGGATTTCAGCTACTTGGCCACAGTTTGTCGGGAAAAATATTTTGCTGCGGTACGAGCTGGACTAGACCGGAATTATCGGCCGATGAAGGAGCTTTTCAGCGCTGTGATTGAGAAGACTTTGCAGTCGTGGGAAGAGGGCTGACCTCATTTTTTTTGACGAACCGTCCTGTTTTCGAATCTCGAGAAACATGAATCCCCTCAATAGCCGAAGAGCTGGTGATGGTGCGGGTCAAGGCTCGATCCCTTCTCTCCGTGTCCTTGAGGTAGGGGTTGGTTTCGAGGAGCGATTTGCCCATAGGTTCAGCCTGTCATATAAAGTGAAAAGAGATGCGGTCCCTGCCGGGCCGATGATTCCGAAGCTCTTGCCAACCGATGGAGGGGAACACTCCAGACACCCTTCAGGATTTACCCGCATATCGACATTTTAGCCTAAAAGCCTCGTTCGTTAAACCGGTTTGTCGAAAATTCATTGTTTTTGCTGGGATGCTGAGAAGCAAGAAAGGCCAGGTCAAAACCCTCGGACACGGATTACACGGATGCACGCGGATTTAACTTCAAAAATCAGGTTCTGGTTTCTGGTTTTCGCTTGATCCGCGTAAATCAGATTTTATCCGTGTCCAGAAGATTTTGACCTTGATCTAAGAAGAACTTAGGGCCGAGCAAGTCAAATTCAAAATCCTTGGACACGGATATACACGGATGCACGCGGATTTACCCCAACACCGATTTGGCCCTGATCTTCAGTATCGGCCGGCCCACGGTTCAGCTTTGCGTATAGGTCTCAGATTAGGTGCCGCGTTTTAAAGCTTTTACCGCGGCTTTGCGGCTCCGCGTGAGGCAAGGTTGTGGGGGCTATAATCCTTATATGAGCATGTTTTTGTGTTGAAAATTGAGTATTAACAGGAGGTTGCCTTGGTCTGGCCCCCGGAGGACCCGCGATCAGAAACGTTTTTTCGAAATCCGCACGGATTGCACCGATAATTCCTCCACTGTAAGTGTTTTGTTGAAATGTTCTCAAAAAATAACTATATTTTGAAAAA
>CALZIC010000299.1 GCA_945787285.1 uncultured Desulfuromonadales bacterium | reverse complement strand
GACCGCCGCACTCTGCCCCATGCGCATGCCGAAACGGGCTGCCGGAAGGGTGTAGGGGGCCAGCGACATGTTCTCCATCCCCCCTGCGATGACCACCCCCGAGTCGCCCAGGCGGATCGAGTCGGCACCGAGCATCATCGCCATCAGGCCGCTGCCGCAGACCTTGTTGATGGTCAGGGCCGGGACGGTATCGGGGATCTCGGCGTAGCGCATCGCCTGGCGGGCCGGGGCCTGCCCCGCTCCACCGGAAATCACCTGCCCGGCGATCACCTGGTCGACCTTCTCGGCTTCGAGGCCTGCCGCCTTAAGAAGTTGACTTATGACCGGAGCTGCGAGCCTGGGTGCGGAAACGTCGGCAAGGCTGCCGCCGAAGCTTCCGAAGGGGGTTCGGAGGGCTTCAACTACGTAGACTTTTTTCATCCTACTCTCCATATACTGTTTTATATCAACCACCTAACAGGGACCAACGACGGCACAAACGAGTCAACCTGCCGAACGGACCCCAAGGTGGAGTGAACGCCTCACTCTCGTTCAAGAGAGTCGCTTCAAAGAGATTTTCTTGGCCCAGACAACATTCCGGGGACCGATGCGAAACCCCTACGCTGCGGCGTTGAACGGAAGGCCCCTCAGTAGGTCCAGGCCAGGGTCAGCGCATTGACAAAAGCTGTATCATCGGCGTCCACCTGATCCTGAATACCGTCGCCGGGGACGAACGCGGAAAAGATGTAGTCGATGGAAAAGTTCTTGTTGAAGGCGTACTTGGCCTGCAGGTCGAAGGTCGTGCCGGCGTAGTCATCCACCTTCTTACCCGGGGTTTTCACATTCACCAGGTTTCCGGTTTCGTCGTACCAGATGAAAAAGGCCTGGGCCTTGTACGTGACATTGGGGAGGATGTCGGAGAGATCCCCCTTAGTGCCGACGGCGATCAGGCTCTGGCCGGGGTTGTTACCGGAGCTGCCGTTGCCGATACCGCCGTAGTTATTGCCGCCCACGGCCCGATCGGGAGCGTAGGAATAAAGGGGCGAGTTGTAGATGCTGGCCCCGGAGGCGAGATGTTCACTCAAGATGTTGCCGTCCATTCCCATCAGCGGGGTGAAGCGCCCGATATCGGTGATGCCGACGAAGCCTTCGGCCTCGTTGTCATTTTGGTCGTCATCGCCCTGGGTGAAACGGTAAGCGACATAGGGGTTGAAACCCCGGTTGACGGGCATCTCCAAACCGGCAAAAAGCGCCCAGGAGGAGATGTCGTTGCCGGAAACGCCGCCGATATCGTCGAACTCGCCGTCGGCGCCGATAATCTCGAAGGAGGGCTTGACCGGTCCGAGCTGGCCGAGAATTTCAAGGCCGTAGTAGAAGACCTCCGCATTCTTGTCTTCATTGTCGCTGAAAGCGGCCAGCGGGCTCACGGTCAGCTTGCCTGCGCCGGTGTCGAAGGTCTGGTTCACCTTGGCGGTGTAAACCCGCCAGTCCTGAGCGGTGAGGGCGTCGATCTGGTTGATGATTTCACGATTCTGGATCGGCAGGTACAGCAGTTCGTACTTGGTGCTGTCGGTCAGAGCGCCGCGGAAGCCGACAAAGGGATGGTCATCGCCGTAGAGGAGACCGCCCGACTTGATGTCCAGGTAGCGGATATCCCAGCCGGTGGAGAGATCGAAGTACTTGTTGAAGGTGTAGCCCATCTCAGCCCGCTCGATGCCGAACTCGCTGCCGGTGTTCGGCTGGTTGTCCTTTGTAGCACCCACGTAAAAGGAGCGGTCGGCGTTGTCCTTGTTGTAGATCAGGTCGGCCTCGGCGATCATTTTGATCCGCCACTTCTCCCCCGACGCCTTCCAGCCGAGGCGCAATTCGCTGCGGATATGCTCGCCGGCAGCCCAGCCCCCTTCGTTCAACGCCGGCTTGTCATCGACCGAATCATTAAAATCGAAGTTGCTGTAAACGGTTGGCTTGACCTTGGCGGTCCCGAAAAATTCCACCTCCGCAAAGCAGGGGGCAGAGCAAAGCAGTAAAGTTAACGTTAAAAAGATTGATCCCCTTAAAACATGGTGCATTTTGAATACTCCTTTTCCATTAAACCCAGATTGATAAGCGGACAGGGCCTGACTTCCCATAATGCCCGCACGGACGACGGTTGTCGTTTGATCGGCTTCACTCTTTGGCTCCGCATGGAACTTCAGTTCGTCACCCCTGCAGACACCCCATAAAAGCCGGAACAAATTCCTTGAGGTCGGCGACCACCAGGACGTCGGCGACCTCGCCGATGGGGGCGTCCTTGTCGTTGTTGACCGCCACGATGAATCCGGCCTTTTTCATTCCCATCAGGTGCTGAACCGCACCGGATATGCCGCAGGCCATGTAGAGCTTGGGAGCGACCGTCTGCCCGGTGCTGCCGACCTGCCGGTCATGGTCGGCCCAGCCGGCATCGACCACCGGGCGGCTGGCTCCGTATTCCCCGCCCAGCGCCTTGGCCAGGCCGGCAATCATTTCGATGTTTTCCGGCTTGCCGATGCCGCGACCGGCACTGACGATGATCTCGGCCTTGGAGAGATCGACACTCGCTTCCTCAGCGGCTTCGTAGGCGATGAATTCTAAACCTCCCGCGGCATCGGCCTCCTCGAGCCCTTTTACCTGGGGGGTCCCGACCGGTTCTTCGGACAGGCTGAACGCGCCGGGCTGAATGGTCACCACGGTCAACTCCGTCTCCGGCTTCACCAGCCTGCGCAACTTGGCGTTGCAGGCCGACAACACAAAGCCTGCGTCAGCCAGTTCCACCACCTCCGAGACCTGGGCGGCTCCCAGGGCAACGGCGGTTCTCGGCGCCAGATCCCAACCGTAAGAGGAATGAACGAAAACGACAAAATCGGGCTTTTCTTCCTCGACGACCTTCAACAGCAGGCGCCTGTGCAGCTGGGGGTTGTATTCTCCGCAGGTATCGGCCTCGGCAAGGTAGAGTGGGCCGTCATACTTGGGCACCTCGCCCTTGCTTCCAACCAGAAACATTGCCGTTTCGGCCCCCAGCTCCCTGGCAAAAGCCACCAGGTCGTATGTCGAATCGAGCAGTTTTCCTTCTCTGTATTCACCCACAAGCAGTGCTTTCATTTCGTTCTCCTTTTTAAAAAGCCTTTACTCCTCACTCCTCACGCCTTACAGGACCTAAACGACCCCGGTTTTCTCGCGCAGAAGCCCCATCAGCTGACGGGCCAGATCGGGGGCATCCCCTTCCAGAACCAGACCTCCGCCCTTCTTGTCGGGGACAAACATCTTTTCGGTGGAAAGGCGGCGATCGGCCTTGGCCAGGTCCTCAACGGCAACCGTGAGCACTTCCTTCTTCTTCGCCTTCATGATGTTGGGCAGGGTGGGATAACGGGGAACGTTCAGGCCGAGCTGACAGGTGACCAGGGCCGGCAGGCCTGTTTTGACCACCGCCTTCAGCCCTCCCTCGAGTTCCCGCCTGAGAGTCAGGGTTCCGTCTTCGAAGGTGAAATCGACGATGGTGGTGACCGCAGGAAGGCCCAGCATTTCAGCCAGCATGACACCGACCTGGGCCGATCCCCGGTCTTGCGACTGCATGCCGGTGAGGACCAGGTCGAACCCTTTGTCCTTGGCGTAGGCGGCAATCAGGGAGGCGATTTCGAAAGAATCCTTGCAACAGGCGGCATCATCCCGGATATGCACTGCGCGGTCGCAGCCCATCGCCAGGGCCTTCTTCATCGCCTCCTTGACCGCGCGGTCGCAGCCCATCGCCAGGGCCTTCTTCATCGCCTCCTTGACCCGGTCGGGGCCGATGGAGAGGACGGTTACGTCCGCCTCGCCGAGCTGTTCCTTGAACTGAACCGCCTGTTCAACGGCGAACTCGTCGTATTCATTAATGCGGTAGGCGAGATTGTTCTGGTCAAACCAGACTCCCTCGGCGTTGATGGTAAATTTGGACTCCATGTCCGGAACCTGCTTCATGCATACGAGAATCTTCATCGTTATCCTCCAGTTATCTGTTTGAAACTTCTTTAAAGGCAGCCTCTCGCCCGTTCACTACGTTCACTAGAGCTCGCAGAGAACACGGAAAAATTCAGATCACCCGTTAACCCTTTTGTTTTTTATGCTTCTTCTCTGTGACCTCTGTGTGCTCGAGCGAGTAAAACGAGCGGGCGCGAGGCTGGTTTTAAGGCTTGCGCTTAACCGCCGATCCGCTCGGCCAGAACCTCGGCGATATCTTTGGTTGCCAGCCTTCCTTCGAGTTCCGCTCCCTTGATGCCGTCTTCGAACATGGTCAGGCAGAAGGGACAGTTGGCGACCAGCACCCCGGCCCCGGTTTCGGCCGCCATACTGGCCCGCTTTTCGCTGATCCGGCTTCCCAGCTTCTCCTCGGCAAGGATGCGCCCGCCGCCGGCCCCGCAGCAGAAACTCTCCAGCCCGCTGCGGCTCATCTCCGAAATGGTGCCGCCCGCCGATTTCACCAGCGACCTGGGCTGCTCGAAGATGTCGTTGTAGCGCCCCAGGTAGCAGGAGTCGTGGTAGGTGCAGTCGAACGCCTCGGCCCTCAGGTTCAGACGCCCCTGCTCGACCAGGCGGTGCAGAAAGACGGTGTAGTGCTCGGTTTCGATATCGAAACCGAGGTCGCGATAGTCCTTGGACAGGGTATTGAAGCAATGCGGACAGGAGGTCACCACCTTCTTTACACCGTAGCCCTTGATGGTTTCGATATTCTCGGCCGCCGTGGCCTGATACAGGTATTCATTGCCCATCTTGCGTACCGGCTCGCCGCAGCACTTCTCTTCCTTGCCGAGAATGCCGACCTTGACACCGGCGGCCTCGCAGATTTTGAGAAAGCTCCTGGCCACCTCGATGTTGCGCCGATCGAAAGAGGCGTAGCAGCCGACGAAGTAGAGGATGTCGACGTCGGCGTCCTCGGCCAGGACTTTGGCCGAGGTCCCCTGCGCCCAGTCTCCCCGGGAGGAGAAGGCCAGCCCGAGAGGATTGCCGTTGACCTCGGTGTTATCGACAGCCGCCAGCACCTCTTCACCGGGAAACGTCCCTTCCATCAGCACCAGGTTTCGACGCAACTCGACCACCTTGTTCACGTGCTCAATGGCTGCCGGACAGATCTCCTGGCAGGCCCGGCAGGTGGTGCAGGACCAGATGGCGTCCTGCCCGATCGCCTCGACGAGACTGGCATCAGGAGCCGTGTTGGCGATTTCCCCGATCCGGCTGATCGCTTCCATAGGCGACAGGGGTTTTTCGGTGGCATGGGCCGGGCAGCGGTCCTGGCAGCGCTTGCATTGGGTGCAGGCGTCGCTGTCATAGATGTCTTTCCAGGTCAGGTCGCCGATTCTGGCTGCGCCAAAACTCTCGGCCTCCTCGTCTTCGAGATCGAGGGTGGCCAGGCTCCCCTTCGCTGCACGGTCGGCGAAGACGTAGTTGGCCGGGGTGGTAAATACGTGGCGGAAACGGGTGAAGGGGATGCTGGCGATAAATCCGAGCACGATAAGCAGGTGCCCCCACCAGAGCCCCTGGTGCCAAGCCCTGAGGGCACTCGCATCGAGGTGTGAAAAGGCCTTGGCGGCGAGGAGTCCAAAGGGAGAGAAATAAGCCAGCTCGGGCTGGCTGTGCAGTTCGGTCGCGGCCATGCGCACCCCTTCGACCAGAAATCCGCTGAGCAGAATGGCAAAGAGCAGGGCGTGCATGATGAGATCGTCCCGGCCGCTCACCAGCCCTTCGGGGCGCACCAGGTAGCGGCGAACGAAAAGCCCGGCCATCATCAGCAGCGCCGCCATTCCGGCCACATCGAGAACCAGAGAAAAGAGCTTGTAGAAAGCGCCGGTCAGAAAACGATACCCAAAGAGGGGGGCGGTAAGATCGGCCTGGACGAAGATCAGGCCGGTGCCGACCAGAAGAACCAGAAACGCCCAGAAGAAGAGACCGTGGGCCGTCCCGGCCCCCTTGACCCAGACCACCCGGCTCTGCAGCAGCACCTCTTTCAGCCCGAGGGCCACTCGCCCGGCAAAATTGTCGATCCTGTTCAGAGGCTTGCCCTGCCGGTAGACAGAGAGTCGCCGGTAAAACCCAAAGACACAGATGGCGGCAGCGATGAAAGTGAGCAGGTACATCGGCCACACGACTCCATGTCCGACGTTCCAATAGATTTCTCTTGTGACTTCCATGGCAGATCTCCCATTCGAATAAAATTCCAGCACCGCGATCGACGGCAGCCTTGGGGATTAACCCAGTCGAGACAATACAAGAGCAAGGGCAATGCCAAACAATGTTCTATTTTTTCAAAACACCAATTAGTTACATGGTTTTAAACACTTAGACAGCACGGCCTGGCAAGCACCCCCTTGGTCAGACAGAGCCCCCTGTCTACGATCAAATCATTGCTTTCAGCTAATTTCAGTGGGGACGATTGAATTAGTTTTCGATTTTTCAGGGCCTTAGGCTGGGACTTGGGGACGGCGCGGGACGCCTGGGAGGGGGAACCGTTGCTTACAGTTTGATAATTTGTCTACGAATGAAGATAAGGCCGGAGCCCCCCCCCGGACAAAAACAGGCGCCTCCAATCGGAGGCGCCTGTTTTGTCGGACCGGGAAAGGCCGGAAGATGTTCTACCGCTATTGATGCCATCATTCCTCGGCCAGGGTAAACTCCCAGGCACACCAGAACTCCTCGGGGTGGGCGTCGGGCGGGCAGGCGATGCAGTTGGTGCGGATACGCGGGTCGATGGTACGGGCGAATTCGGCGTATTCGACCAGACCTACCGGCTTGCAGGGGAAATCGGGCAGTCCCTTGCGTTTGCGGGCCGACTGGACGCGGCAGTCGACCATCCGGAACACCACCCGTTCATCGGTGATTTCGATGCACTCCTGAAGGTTGAGACGGGCATAGAGGCGATGCTTGAAACTCTCGACCAGGGCCGGGATGCCGCCGCCGGCCTCGATACCGAGACGGGCCATGATGCGCTGGGCCTCGATCACCGTGAACTTGCGCCAGGCCGCAATATCGGCCGCGATGGCGGCATCCATGCCGTGGGCCTTCTCGACCGCCTGGAACCAGAGGCCGTCATGAGCCAGCCAGTTCTTGGCATCATCAATAATTATCTTGACCAGATCCTCCTTGCTCAAACTGTAGAGAACCTGAATCCCCTCATCCAGCAAGGGTGATTTC
>CALZIC010000298.1 GCA_945787285.1 uncultured Desulfuromonadales bacterium | reverse complement strand
GGGCCAGAGGTAGTCGACGGTGACCATGTCGGGCATGCAGACGCCGCAGGTACCGCCGGCTTCGATCGCCATGTTGCACAGGGTCATGCGCGCGTCCATAGTCATCGCATCGACGACCGGCCCCTGGAACTCGATGACCCGGTCGGTGGCGCCGTTGACGCCGAGCTGACCGATGACGTAGAGGATGGCATCCTTGGCATAGACCCCGTCGGGCAGGGTCCCGTTGAGGTTGACACGGATGGTGGCCGGTTCACGGAAAGCGCAGACCCCCTTGAGGATGCCGACCTCGAGGTCGGTGGTGCCGACGCCGGCGGCAAACGCGCCGAAGGCGCCATGGGTGCAGGTATGGCTGTCGCCCATGATCACGGTGAAGCCGGGGCGGATATACCCTTTTTCAGGGAAAATCGCATGGCAGACACCGTTGTGGCCGACATCGAAGAAGTCCTTGATGTCGTGGCGACGGGCCCAGTCGCGCAGCATTTTGGCCTGAAGGGCCGTCTTGCTGTCTTTCGACGGGGTGACGTGGTCGATGACCGCCTTGATTTTGGTGTTGTCGAAGACCCGGTCCTTGCCGCGCCATTCAAGGTCGGCAATGGCAACAGGGGTGGTGATTTCGTGACACAGAACCCGGTCGATGTCGAGAACCTTGGTTCCGGTGAACGGCTCGTCGCGCAAATGCGAAGCGAAGATTTTTTCAGCGATGGTCTTTCCCATACTCTCTCCTTATGGTGCAAATCTCAATCGAACCGCAAATTCTATCCCAA
Source organism: uncultured Desulfuromonadales bacterium (assembly GCA_945787285.1). Classification (GTDB taxonomy): domain Bacteria; phylum Desulfobacterota; class Desulfuromonadia; order Desulfuromonadales; family Trichloromonadaceae; genus CALZIC01. The sequence goes on along the minus strand of CALZIC010000298.1, from coordinate 3,035 downwards.
CCGGGGGGGAACTTGCAAGCCAATGGTCGGTTCTGTTTTGGTGCCGGGGGAACTACCGGGGTTGAGAATATTTCGAGCGGGACGGACAAAGTCCGCCCCGCTCCATTGCCCCGTCAGATGCCGGCGTTAAAGATGAACGCTGGTGCGATTGGGGGTTGTCTCAATTTTGTTCAGAGCATTGATGTAGGCCCTGGCACTGGCCACGATGATGTCGGGATGAGCCCCCTGGCCGAGGACTTCACGCCCTTCGAGCTCAAGACGGACGGTGCACTCGCCCTGGGCGTCGGTACCGCCAGTGATGGCCCCGACGGAGAAGTGAAGCAGGCGGGCAGGCGTCCCGGTAAGTTTTTTAATCGCCTTGAAGGTGGCATCGACGGGGCCATCCCCCATTTCAGCCTCTTTTTTAACCTCGCCCTTGATTTCCATCTCGACGGTGGCGGTCGGGGCGGTAAAGGAACCGGAAGAAACATTCATCTGCAGCAACTTGTAGACTTCCGGAACCCGGATGATCTCATCGGCGACGATGGCGTCGAGGTCTTCGTCAAAAATCTCCTTCTTCTGGTCGGCCAGCGCCTTGAAGCGGACGAAAGCCTTTTCGATATCTTCCTTGCAAAGTTCGTAGCCGAGCTCTTCAAGGCGCTTGATAAAAGCATGGCGCCCGCTGTGCTTGCCGAGAACCAGCTTGTTCTGGTTGAGCCCGATCGACTCGGGGGTCATGATCTCGTAGGTCGACTTCTCCATCAGCACGCCGTGCTGGTGAATGCCGGCTTCGTGGGCAAAGGCGTTGGCCCCGACAATCGCCTTGTTGGGCTGAACGACGAGCCCGGTGATGGTCGAGAGAAGCTTGCTGGCTGCGTAGATATGCTCGGTAACGACATTGGTGGAGAACGGCATGATGTCCTGGCGGGTGCGCAGGGCCATGACGATCTCTTCAAGGGAGCAGTTACCGGCTCTCTCGCCGATGCCGTTGATGGTGCACTCGACCTGCTGGGCGCCTGCCTGAACCGCCGCAAGGGAGTTGGCCACCGCCAGCCCGAGGTCGTTATGGCAATGAACCGACAAAATGGCCTGGTCGACGTTCGGCACGTTTTCCTTCAGGAAGCGAATGATGTTGAAGTACTCCGAAGGAATGGTGTAACCGACGGTGTCGGGGATATTGACGGTTTTGGCCCCGGCATCGATCACCGCCTCGACCACTTTGGCCAGAAAGGGGAGACGGGTACGTACCGCATCCTCGGCCGAGAATTCGACGTTGGGAGTATATCCGGCCGCTCTTTTAACCGCCTTCACTGCGGTCTCGATAACCTGCTCTTCGCTCATCTTGAGCTTGTACTTCATATGGATATCGCTGGTGGCGATAAAGGTATGAATACGCCCGCGCTCACCGGCGTACTTCAACGCCTCCCAGGCACGATCGATGTCCATGTTGTTGGCCCTGCTCAGACCGGCAATCTGCGGCCCTTTGATGGCTTGGGCCACCCGCTTGACCGCCTCAAAATCCCCTTCCGAGGCAATAGGAAAACCAGCTTCGATAACATCGACATTGAGTTTTTCCAGGTGGTGGGCAATGCGAAGTTTCTCCTCAATATTCATGCTGGCACCGGGAGATTGCTCACCATCACGTAAGGTCGTATCAAAAATTTTAATATTCTTCACTTCGCTCATTTTTTCCTCCAAGTCGGCTTTCCCGCCTCCAGGTTATCTTTGCCGCGGGCGGTCATTATGGTTCGGCTACAATTGACAATCAGTTTAGTCTTATTCGAGGAAAGGTCTAGCTCTCCCAGGTCAGATTCCAACAGGACCACCCCCTTTCATAAGCCTGGATCCACAGGTTCGGGCGGGAAAAGGTATCGCCCGGCCAGAATTGACGGATGCAGGATAAATAAAAAGCTCCCGCCCCAATAAACAGGGGCGAGAGCTTAAGCTTCGCGGTACCACCCTGGTTCGGTCCCCGAGAGGACCCTCATTGGCCTTTTACGCAGGCTCTCGGCATGGGCTGGCCACCAGTGACAGCGGATTGACCCATGCGGCTCCAAGGCGAGTTCAACAGCTTTCCGTACCGGCTCGCAGCAACCGCCGGCTCTCAGAAACGGGAGGCCTGTCTACTACTCCTCTTCAATGCCTTTACAATAATCTAAGCAACAATAAAACAGAGTTACCATTTTACTGTCAAGATTTTTCTTCAGACAGAACGGCTCACCCTGCGGTTTTTTGATCGCATCACACCCGGTTTACAATCCTGAAACTTATCCAGCTCGACTTAGCATGCGAGTTGTTAAGCGGTCCATTGTTTACGCCTGCCTACGCTGAAAAGACGACCGACCGGTCCTCGCTCATTTCAAGTATCCCAGAACCGTCTCGCCGGCAACGGGCCGGTCGCCAACCTTGGCCAGGACTTCTGCCCCTTTGGGGAAATAAACATCGACACGGGAACCGAACCGGATCAGGCCGTAGCGCTGCCCCCGCTCGATCAAGTCGCCGATGACCGGGTAGGTGACAATGCGGCGGGCGATCAGTCCGGCAATCTGCACGAAGAGAATTTTGCTACCCGACTCTGTTTCAAGCAGAATACCGGCCTGCTCATTCTGCAGACTCGCCTTGTCGAGGGCGGCATTGAGGAACTGCCCCTTGTTGTAAAACATGTCCACGACCTTGCCGCTGATCGGCACCCGGTTCACGTGGACGTTGAAAACAGACATAAAGATGCTGACCTTGATCGCCTCTTCCTTGAAAAAGCGGTCCTCCTGGACTTCGCCGACGAAAATGACCTTGCCGTCAGCCGGTGCAACGACGGCCCCGTCGCTCTGCGGCGTCTGCCTTTCGGGGTTGCGGAAGAAATAGACGGTAAAGAGGGTCAGAAAAAGGCCCAGCAGGGTCAGGCAGACCCAACCGAGGATGGCAAAAACCAGGGTGACAAAGGCGAAAAGGCCGATGAAAGGATATCCTTCGACGGCCAGCGGTTGATTGCGATTCTGCATGTCGGATTCTCGCGGTAGGCAAAAAAAACAAAGCGACGGCCAGGTCCTACTCGGCCA
>CALZIC010000297.1 GCA_945787285.1 uncultured Desulfuromonadales bacterium | reverse complement strand
ACCTCAATTCGGGAAAACCCCGCGCAGGACAAGGCCCGCTGCACATCCTCCACCCCGGGGTATTCCTGGACATGGGACACGCGCTTACTGGCGCATTCGGCCGCTGCCCGGCGATAGGAATCCCGCAGTTCAAAAAGAGTCTTTTCCCCGAACAGAGCCACCGCAAACCTGCCGTTCTTTTTCAGAATACGGCCACACTCGGCAAACGCCCTGTCGAGATCATTGACCCACTGGTACATGGAAGACGACATAACCAGACCGATGCTGCCGGATCGAAAAGGAAGCCTCTCGGCGTCGGCATCGACCGGGCGGGCAGCCGGGATCACCCCGGACGCATGCCGGGTCATCCCGTGGGCAATATCGGAAACGAGCAGAGGAAGATCGGGGTAGCGGCGCGAAAGCTCGTGCCCCAGCATGCCGGTCCCGGTGCCGACGTCGAGAACCGGGCCGCTACCGGGCCAGTCACGCTCGATCCGCTCCATCAACCCAGCCACAACCCGTTTCTGCACCACGGCATAGCGGTCATAGTCTTCGGAGTGACAGGAGAAATGCTGACGTACCCTGCCAAGATCAACAGCCGGCCGCATCATCTGAGAAACTCCTCGCATAGGTCGTAACACCGATCAGGCCGGCTCAGAAAGGGGACATGCCCCGCGTCGGGAAAGTAGACAAGGCGCCCCGCCGGCAACTGCTGCGCAAGGTATCGACCAGCCCCGGGCAGGGTAATGGCGTCCCGTTCCCCGTGAATCACCAGCACGGGACAGTCGATGCGCCCCAGCAGCGGTCGCTGATCGACGCTCCGCAGCGTCTCCAGGGACGCGAGCGCCACATCCGGCTCGGGAAGGTTTCCGGCCCGGACGGCGAACTGTAGAATTTCCCGATAACGCTCCTTGGACACCTCCCCCTCGCCGAACTGAAGGGAAAAAAAGTCGCTCATGGTGCGCACGTAGTTGCGTTTGAGATTCCGAGCCATGGCCTTGACCTGAGCATCCGGAAGCCCGTCGTCCCAACCGTCTCCCGCTGCAAATCGGGGGGTCGAGCCGATCAGAATCAGCTGTTCGACCCGGTTGCGAACCATCGGGTAAAGGGTCATGGCCACCTGGCCCCCCATCGACCAGCCGAGCACCGCAGATTCGGCCAGCTCCAGCCCCTCGATCCACTCGCACAAGTCGTCGGCAAAGTCGGCGAAGCCGTATCTACTACCGGGGTCGGACCGACCATGCCCGCGCAGGTCAGGGGCCAGAATGCGGAATGTTGTTCCAAGCCGGTCGATGGCCTCGGCAAAAACAGCCGAGGACATCGACCAGCCGTGAAGAAGAATCAACGTCCTGCCCGATCCTGCTTCCCGATAGGCGAGTGTGCGGCCGTCGGCCAGTGTAAACGTATTCATTGTGCCCTATTGTCCAAAACTTCAAGAATCAGGTCGGCCGCCTGGCGCAGTTCATCCGGCTGGTGATCGGCCATCAGGGTCGCCCGCAGCCGGCAGCTGCCTGCAGGAACGGTCGGCGGCCTGATCCCCTGGATGAAAATGCCGGCATCGAGGAGGCGCTCGGCGGCCTGCATGGTCGGACCTGGCTCACCGGTCATGACCGGTACGATCTGAGAGGTGCTGCCGAACAGGTCCATGCCCCCCGCCAGCAGCCGCTCGGAGAATACCTTCCGGTTCTCTTCCAAAGCCCTGCGCCGCCTGGCCCCTTCGGCAGAGTCGACGAGGTCGATGGCCGCCAGGGAGGCCGCCAGAACCCCGGGGGGGAGACTGGTTGAGAAGATAAAGGACCGGGAACGGTTTATCAGGGTATCGACAACCACCCGGCTTCCGGCCAGGTAGGCGCCGAAACTGCCGAGGGCCTTGCCCAGGGTCCCCATGTGCAGATCGATTCTGTCGAGACAGCCGAACAGCTCACCGGTACCACGGCCGGTCGCGCCGAGCACCCCGGTACCGTGGGCATCATCGACCATCAGCAGAGCCTCATAGCGCTCCTTGAGCTCCGCCAGAGCCTCGAGTGGGGCCGCGTCACCGTCCATGCTGAACACCCCGTCGGTGACGATCAGAAAGTGCCCCTTGCGACGCGGCATTTCGGTCTTGAGAAGTATCTCCAGAGAAGCCGTATCCCGATGCGGGTAGACAACGATCCGCGCACCGGAGAGCCGGCAGCCGTCGATGATCGAAGCATGGTTGAGCTCGTCGGAAAAGACCACATCCCCAGGGCCGACAAGCCCCTGCAGGATGCCGGTATTGGCGGCATACCCTGAATTGAAAACGAGGGCGGCTTCGGTCGACTTGAAGGCGGCGATCCGCTCCTCAAGCTCAAAGTGAAGATCCATCGATCCTGAAACGAGGCGGCTGGCGCCCGACCCCACGCCGTAGCGGGAGGTTGCCTCACAGCTTGCCTCAACCAGGGCTGGATGGTTGGCCAGTCCCAGGTAGTTGTTGGAACAGAGCAGGAGCACGTTCTTCCCGTCGAATTCAACCCGAGGCCCCTGGGCTCCGGCAATACGGCGAAGAGTCCGAAGCATGCCCTGCTCCTTAAGTCCGTCAAGAGCCCTGCGGTAAATCTCCATCACACATCCTCCCAGTCGACGGGCCCGCCGATCTCTCCGACTTCGGTAATCAAAAGGACTGAACGCTCGAGATAAGCGATCAGCGGTTCGAGTTCAACCTCCTGGCGACACACAAAAAAGGCCCGCCCTCCCCGCTCTTCTCCGTGGGGCTTCAGGTGGGCAAAACGCACATAGCCATATTCTCTGGAGGCAACGTATCCGGCCGTATAATCAGGGTCGTCGGACCAACAGAGTTCCGCAACAATACCCGGGGCGCTCATCACCTTGGTGGCCAGCACCAGGGCTTCGCGGACATGGGGATTATCAAGCCCGCGAAGAGCCAGGCGCTGCCGCAATTCCGTCTCGGCCGACTCGGAAAGATCCATCCGGCTGGCCCTCACCCCCCGTGACGGATCAGGTTCAAGGCGGGTTCCGTCCACGGCATCGACCAGCATGGCCCCGCGCATACTCGTACCACCGGGTGCGGCTCCGGCGGCCATATAGCCAACAGCACTTGCCACCGCCAATGCAGAAACACCGGCGCGCTGCAGCAGTTCAGCGGCCATGCGCCTGCCTTGGTGATAATCTGCGGCTCGAATGGTCGTCAGATCGAGCAGAGATGTGGTCTGCACCGAGGCTGGCGATACGGCTTCAATCGTGAGGGACAGACAATCGGCCTGCCCTTTGGGATGCTGAAGAGCCCTCCGAACCATCGCTGCAGCCAGCGATTCGACCCGATCGACCGGGGCCAGTCGCTCACATCCGGAGATGTGGGCGCCTTCAAGGTTCGAATGCATACGTATGCTGAAGAGGTCACCACTCATATATGCAGAAATTAACATGGCCACAGCCCGTTGTCAACGAAGGCGCAGGCAAAGGTTGACAATCGCGCAATTTGCCCTCACATCCCTCCTATGGTACCTTTAGCCGGCAGCTGATCCTGCGACCGCCTGAATCCGCGAGGCGAAATCACAACAAATTCGGCCCAATAGTTGCATCTATTTGAGATACAGCGGACATAAAGCGTCGCAACAGAGACTCGTCAGAGCCCGGGTTTCCGTTTCTCATGAAAGACTGGCATGGAACCCTTTGTTTTGCCGAGCAAAAAAACACGTCGCCCCATCCTTAGAAATACAACACAGGGGGCAATTATCGCTTGAACTGGCCGTACATTATCAATAATATATCCAGGTGCCTCCTGAACAAAACAATACCCCTTAACGGAATGTAGGTTCTGATGCTGATTAGACTTCTCTTT
>CALZIC010000296.1 GCA_945787285.1 uncultured Desulfuromonadales bacterium | reverse complement strand
GGCATCGGCAAAGCTCTCTCCCCGGGTGAGCGCGTAGAGGAAGGCCCCGGCAAACATGTCCCCGGCGCCGTTGCTGTCGATCGCCTTGATGGCGTGGGGGGCCACCGGGTGGAAGGCCTGGCCATCGTAGAGCATGGCGCCTTTCGAGCCGAGGGTCACGGCAAAGGTGCGGGCCAGCGGCTTGAGGGCCTGGTAGGCCTCTTCCAGAGAGTCGCAGCCGGTCCAGGCCAGGGCTTCGGCTTCGTTGCAGAAGAGCAGGTCGACTCCGCTGCCCGCCATCTCGGCCAGACCGTCCTTGAAAAACTGCACCATGGCCGGGTCGGAGAAGGTCATGGCGGTCTTCACGCCGGCCTCATCGGCGATGCGCTTGGCTTCGACGGCGGCAGCCCGGCCGGTGGGGGAGGTGACCAGGTACCCTTCGATATAGAGGTATTCGGATGCGGCGATCGCCTCGGGGTTGAGCTCGGCAGTCGAAAACCCCTCGGAGATGCCGAGGAAGGTGTTCATGCTTCGCTCGGCGTCGGGGGTGACCATCACCAGGCATTTGCCGGAGACCCCTTCGCCCCGGTTGTGGTCCGCATTGCTGGCGACGCCGGCCGCCGCCATGTCTTTGAGGTAGAAATCCCCGGTATCATCGGCGGCGAGCTTGCAGGAATAGTAGCAGTCGGCGCCAAACTGGGCGGCGGCTATTACCGTGTTGGCCGCCGAACCGCCGCTGGCGCACTCGCCTTCATGGTCGGCCAAAGAAGCGACCAGCTGATCCTGGCGCGGCTCATCGACCAGGGTCATTACCCCCTTGTCGATGTTGCATTTCTCGAGAAAGCTGTCCTCGACCTTGAATTCCATGTCGACCAGGGCGTTGCCGATGCCGCAGAGATGAAAAAGAGTGTAAGTGCTTGGCCTGAATAAGTGTTTCAAAAAATCTGAGTCGCACCCATAGGTTCGTCGGTGATTTTTTGAACGCTTAGGCAGGTCAATGGCTTGCGCTATTGCCCGGTCAGAACTCACGGCTTCAGGTTAATGATTAAAAAGTCAGGTTCAGTAGCCGAACATCCTACAATAGCGTCGGTTTTCTGCCAACCGTTTTCTGCGTTGGGAGACCTCTACGAGAATGTCCGTGTATTCCCCGGGGGAGACTCTCCTGAGAAGGGGGACTATTGCGGCAGGGTGAAATAGACCGTGGTTCCCTTGCCGGCCGCGCTGTGCACCCAGATTTTGCCTCCGTGAGCCTCGACGACCCCCTTGGCGATCCCCATCCCCATCCCCAGCCCTTCAATCGCGGTGTCGGAAAGGTCGGCGCGGTAGAAATTGTCAAAAATATTCTCCACCTGCTCAGGCGACATGCCGATCCCTTTGTCCTTGACCGAAACCGTGAAATCCTGGTCCGTCTTTTCGACGGCCAGCCGAATCAAGCCCCCTTGGGGGGAATACTTGACCGCGTTGCTGAGGAGGTTTTCAAGCACCTGCTCGATTCTGCGCCGGTCCAGCAGAAGGGGGGGCATCGGATGGGGCAGAATGATCTCGAAGCGGTGGCCGGGGGCTGTTTTTTGATAGGGGGCCACGACCCTGGCGAGAAGCTCCGGGAGGTGGCAGGGCTTTTTATCCAGGGTGATGGCACGGCCTGTCTGGACCCGGCTGAGATCCATGATGTCGTCGATGATTTCCGAGAGTCTTTCGCTCTTTTCGACGATGCGGGACAGAAATTCCAGCTGCTGAGCCGGATCGCTGATGCCGTATTCCTCCTGTTTGAGCAGCAGGTCGGCGAAGCCCATAACCGAGGTGAGAGGGGTGCGCAGTTCGTGGGCGGCCCGCGAAATAAAGGCGTTTTTCATGCGGTCGAGTTCGCGGTCCCGGCTGACGTCCCGCAGAATGGTGACCGCCCCGGAGATTGCCTGGTCCTTGTTTTGTACCACCGCGGAATGGGCCTGGATGGTGCGGGGCCATTGGTCGTTCGGATTGGGGATTTCCCACTCGGCGGGGGAGGCTGGCGGGTGCCCGGAGAGGGTGGCCTTGACCTGGGAAACCAGGGCTTTGGCCGAGTCCAGGGTCTCGATGTCCTGGCCGACGGCCGTATCCGGCGCAATGCCGAGAAGGCTTTGGGTGGTCGGATTGATCATGATGATGCGGTTGTGGGCGTCGGTGACGATGAGACCATCGGCCACCGATCTGAGAATGGTGTCGAGTTTGTCCAGCGACTCCTGCACCGCGCCCAGTGCCTCTTGCAGGTCTTCCTCGGCGTGCTTGCGCTTGGTGATATCCCTCGCCACCGCCGCCACATATTCGCAATCGCTGAAAACCATGCGGCTGAGGGTGATTTCGGCAGGGATGGGGTGACCGTCGCGTCGGTACAGGTCAGTGGCCACCGGTTTCGTCTTATCCACCCCGGATTCATGGTCGGATATGAGTTTTTTCGCCGCCGGGTTGTCCCCCAGCCCGGTGATGTCAAAAACGGACCGGGAGAGGAGCTCTTCACGACTCAGTCCCATGAGCCGACTGGCGGAGGCGTTGACGTCGACGATCTGTCCGGTGGGAACCTCGATCAAAAAGATGACGTCGTTGCTGTGGTCGAGCAGGGCCCGGAAACGCTCGAGTTCGCCCAGGCGCTGCTGTAGCTCGGGATAGTAGCTCTTGCGGATGGAATGCTCGCCCAGGCCGATCAACTGCTCCAGCCTGTTGTCCCGGTTCTCCGCAGGGTCAGAGGGCTTGCTCATAGATGACCTCGATATCCCGTTTGTTGGCCTTTCGCGGGTTGGTGACCATGCAGGGGTCGTGCAGGGCCTTGTCGCTGAGGCCGGGGAGGTCGCTCCGGTGCACCCCGCTCACCGTGAGACCGAGGTCAAAGCCGGCCGCTTTTTTGAACGCCCTGACCCTGTTCAGCAGGGCGGTTCTTTTCTGCCGGGCATCCATTCCGCGCAAATCGATCCCCATCGCTTCGGCAATGCGTTCGAAGCGCTCCGGGGAGGAGGGGAGGTTAAATTCCATCACGTGGTCCAGCAGCATGGCGTTGCACTGCCCGTGGGGGGCATCCCTTTCGCCTCCGAGGCTGTGGGCCATGGCGTGGCTGGCTCCCAATATGGCGTTGGAAAAGGCCAACCCCGTCTGCAGACTCCCCTGCATGATCCGGGTGCGCAGTTCGACATCCGCGGGGTTTTTCACCGAGTCGATCAGGTATTTTGAAACCAGCCGGATCCCCTCCAGGGCGTGCAGGTCGGTCATGGCGGAGCTGGCGCTGGAGACAAAGGCTTCGATTCCGTGGGTCAGGGCATCGAGCCCGGTACAGGCGGTGAGAAAAGGATCCATGGTCGTCAGGGTCAGCGGATCGATCAGTGACAGGTCGGGGACGACGGACTTGCTGATAATGGCGACCTTGATTTTCTCCAGGGGGTTGGTGATGATCGCGAACTGGGATACGTCGGCCGAGGTGCCTCCGGTCGTCGGAACGCAGATCAGCGGCGGCATCGGCACCTGCACCTGGTCGACCCCTTCGAAGTCGAGGATGGGCCGTTTGTTGGAACTGACAATGCCTATCCCCTTGGCACAGTCGATGGGGCTTCCCCCGCCCACCGCGATGAGGGCGTTGCATCCCTCGGAGCGATAGAGGTCGGCCCCGACTCTGACCTGTTCAGCCCGCGGATTGGGGGAGACGTCGCTGAACAGGGTGTACGGCAGGTTCTGCTCCTCGAGGCTCTTGCTGACGTCCCCGGCCCAACCTGCGGCAACCACCCCGGGGTCTGAAACGACCAGGACTTTACGCGCCCCCATGTTTTTGGCGTAGCGGCCCGCCAGGTGCCGTGCCCCCACCCCGAAGATATATTCCGGTGCGACAAACTTCCGAAGTTCCATCACTTCCCCCGTCCGGTCTGTTCCTTTCCGTGCAGCAACGATTGTCACCCTGTCGCCGATTCCCGAGGTACGTGCCAACGGGGAGGCTGCTTAGTTCTCTGGATGCGGTACCTGCTGCATTAGCGTCAATTATACACCAATCCGCCAATTGGTTCCCTTTTCGGCTGTTGACCGGCCCGCAAAGAGGCAGTGGGGTCGTTGCGGAATTCCACATTGTAGCCAATTTACCCACTCGGCCTTGTTCACGGAATAGGGTTTTTAGGCTCCTTTTTGTGGAAAATTTACCCACCCACGTTTTAAACTTTCTTTTAAAGCCCCGATTTTTAATAAACGAAGCCCTTTGCAAATGCTTAAAATCAAAGTAAAATAGCCCAGTAGATCGATGTTTTACGGTTGGCATCGGCATTGCAGTTCGTTTATGGGTACAGTCGTAACGCTACGAATTCTTACCTCCGAGCCTGACCGCCTACCGGGTACGCCCCACGGCGCCAGGCCAATGGGTTCTGCTGGAAACGGCCGGGCCTCCCATGTGGAAAGGAGTTTTCTTTGACGCACCATCCATCGTAATACCTGGATCCGTGAGTTTGGGGCGGGAGAAGAGTGTAAAGTGCTTGGCCTGAATAAGTGCTTCGAAAAATCTGAGTCGCACCCATAGGTTCGTCGGTGATTTTTTGAACGCTTAGGCAGGTCAATGACTTGCGCTATTGCCCGGTTCGAACTCACGGATTCAGGTAAAAAATGAGAAGGGAAAAGAGGAATGGACAAGATTTTTCGCGTGAACATGACCGATCTCACCTCCAAGGTCGAAGAAGTACCGGCCGCCTGGGCCGGGCACGGCGG
>CALZIC010000295.1 GCA_945787285.1 uncultured Desulfuromonadales bacterium | reverse complement strand
CTACAACTTTTCGAGGAGGAGAAGTTTGATGAGTGTGAAGTATGTGTACTTCTTCGGCGATGGGAAAGCCGAAGGCAAAGGGGACATGAAAAACCTGCTTGGTGGCAAAGGGGCCAATCTGGCCGAAATGACTTCCATCGGGCTGCCGGTTCCGGCCGGTTTCACCCTGACCACGGAAGTCTGCACCGAGTTTTACAAAAACAACCGCCAGTATCCTGCAGAGCTCAAAGGGGAGGTCGCCGAGAAACTGAGGGCAGTCGAAGAGCTGATGGGGAAAAAGTTCGGGGACCCGAAGAACCCTCTGCTCGTCTCGGTCCGTTCCGGTGCCCGGGCGTCGATGCCCGGCATGATGGACACGGTACTCAATCTCGGTCTCAATGATCAGACCGTGCAGGGGGTTATCGAGCAGAGCGGCGACCCCCGCTTCGCCTATGACTCCTACCGCCGCTTCATCCAGATGTACGCCAATGTCGTGCTCAACCTGGACGGCGATATTCTCGAGCATATCCTCGAGAAAATGAAAGAAAAACGGGGTGTTGAGGAAGACACCAAGCTGTCCGCCGATGATCTCAAGAATCTGGTCGCCCAGTTCAAGCAGACTGTCAAGGAGGAGTTGGGCCGCGAATTCCCCAGCGATCCCGAAGAGCAGCTCTGGGGTGCCATCGGCGCCGTCTTCGGCTCCTGGATGAACGCCCGCGCCTGCACCTACCGCAAGCTCAACAGCATCCCCGCCGAATGGGGTACCGCGGTCAATGTCCAGTCGATGGTCTACGGCAACATGGGCGATGACTGCGCCACCGGCGTTGCCTTTACCCGTAACCCCTCCACCGGCGAGAACGTCTTTTTCGGCGAGTTCCTGGTCAATGCCCAGGGTGAAGACGTCGTTGCCGGCATCCGTACCCCCCAGCCGATCAACAAGGCCGGCGGCGGTCATCTCCCCTCGATGGAAGAGGTCATGCCCGTGTGCTACGGGCAGCTGATGAAGATCCAGCAGATTCTCGAAAGGCACTACCGGGACATGCAGGATATCGAATTCACCATCGAAAAAGACAAGCTCTACATGCTGCAGACCCGTAACGGCAAGCGCACCGCCAGCGCCGCGGTGAAGACTGCCGTCGATATGGTCAAGGAAGGGCTGATCACCACCAAAGAGGCGGTCCTGCGCGTCGCTCCCGAGCAGCTCGACCAGCTGCTGCACCCCTCCCTCGACCCCACGGCCCCAAAGACCGTGATGGCCAAAGGGCTGCCGGCCTCTCCCGGCGCCGCCAGCGGCGAAGTGGTGTTCTCCGCCGATGAGGCCGAAGAAGCGGCCAAACTCGGGCTCAAGGTGATCCTGGTTCGTGTCGAGACCAGCCCTGAAGATATCCACGGCATGCATGCCGCCCAGGGGATTCTTACCGCCCGCGGCGGCATGACCTCCCACGCTGCCGTCGTGGCCCGCGGCATGGGCAAATGCTGCGTCGCCGGTTGCGGCGACATCACCGTCAACTACAGGGAACAGAAATTCACCGCCAAGGGCGGCCTGGTCATCAAAAAGGGTGATGTTATCACCCTCGACGGATCCACCGGGGAGGTCATGAGGGGGGAAATCCCCACGGTTCAGCCCGAACTGACCGGCGATTTCGGCCAGCTGATGGAATGGGTCGACACCTATCGCCGTCTCAAGGTCCGCGCCAACGCCGAAACCCCCCACGACGCCAAGGTCGCCCGCGAATTCGGCGCCGAAGGCATCGGCCTCTGCCGCACCGAGCACATGTTCTTCGACGCCGACCGCATCATGGCGGTACGCGAGATGATCCTCGCCGAAGAACTCGAGGGGCGCCAAAAGGCCCTGTCCAAGATTCTGCCCATGCAGAAGGGGGACTTTCTCGGCCTGTTCCGCGAAATGAAGGGGCTGCCGGTCACCATCCGTCTCCTCGACCCGCCGCTGCACGAGTTCCTCCCCCAGGAGGACAGTGATATCGACGAGCTGGCCGGGGTCATGGGCGTTGCTGCCCAGGTTCTCAAGGAAAAGGTCGAATTCCTGCACGAATTCAATCCCATGCTCGGTCACCGTGGCTGCCGTCTCGGCATCACCTTCCCTGAAATCTACGACATGCAGGTTCAGGCGATCATGGAAGCGGCCTGCGAACTGATCAAGAACGAAGGGTACGACATCGTCCCCGAGATCATGATTCCTCTGGTCGGCGAAGTTAAGGAACTGGCCATCCTGCGGGAGAATGCCATCCGGGTGGCCGATGGAGTAATCAGCCGCTACGGCGTCAAGGTCGAATACCTGATCGGTACCATGATCGAGCTGCCCCGTGCTGCCCTGACCGCCGATGAGATCGCCAAAGAAGCCGAATTTTTCTCCTTCGGCACCAATGACCTGACTCAGACCACCTACGGTCTCTCCCGCGATGATGCCGGCAAGTTCCTCCCCTACTACGTCGAGCGCGAACTCTACCCCAACGACCCGTTCGTGGCCCTCGACCAGGTCGGGGTCGGCCAACTGGTCAAGATGGGGTGCGAGAAGGGACGGGCGACCCGTTCTGACATCAAGCTCGGCATCTGCGGTGAGCACGGCGGCGAGCCTTCAAGCGTCATCTTCTGCCGTTTCCTGCTCTCCCTTCCGGGTGCCCATCGCCCGACTGGCCGCTGCCCACGCGGTTTTGCTGGAAGAATAGGTAACGAGAAGGAACCATGAACCATGCAGCCCCCGGCAATTTACATTGTCGGGGGTTTTGCTTTTGGTTGATCTCTGGTACTGTTTCTGTAAAAAAGGAGACCTTATGAAAATAGTTGTCCTCGACGGTTATACCCTCAATCCCGGCGACTTGCAGTGGAGCGCTCTCGAGGCCCTCGGAAGCTGCACGGTGTACGACCGCACCGCCCCGGAAGAGGTTCTCGAAAGGGCGGTCGGGGCCGGGGTCGTGCTGACCAACAAGACGGTACTCGACCGCTCGGTGATCGAAAATCTGCCCGATCTGAAATACATCGGGGTGCTGGCCACCGGCTATAATGTGGTCGATGGTGAAGCGGCCCGCGAGCGGGGGATTCCGGTCACCAACGTTCCGGGATACGGCACCCGTTCTGTTTCCCAGCTGGTTTTTGCCCTGCTGCTGGAGATGACCCGGCAGGTAGGCCTCCATGCTGCCAGGGTTCGTGAAGGGGCCTGGAGCGCCAGCGTTGATTTCAGCTTCTGGGAGACCCCCCAGGTCGAACTCGCAGGCAAGGTGTTGGGGATTGTCGGTTTCGGTGCCATCGGCCGCGATGTGGCCAGACTGGCCTCGGCCTTCGGCATGGAGGTGCTGGTTCATACCGCCCACCCCGACAAGTACCGCGATCTCCCCGAAGGCCAACTGGTCAGCTTTGTCGATCTGGAGGTCCTCGTTTTCTCCAGTGACGTGGTCAGCCTGCACTGTCCGTTGACTCCCGAGACCGAGGGACTGATCAATACCCGAAGGCTTACCGCCATGAAAAACGGCGCCCTGCTGATCAACACCGGCCGTGGTCCCCTGGTCGATGAAGCGGCCCTGGCCGAGGCTCTCAACAGCGGCCATCTCGGCGGAGCAGGTCTCGATGTTCTTTGCAGCGAGCCGCCGTCGGCCGGCAATCCCCTCATCACCGCCAAGAACTGCTTCATCACCCCGCATATCGCCTGGGCGACCACCGAAGCCCGTCAGAGACTGATGAATACGGCCGTGGCCAACGTGACGTCTTTTGTTGCCGGGGAGCCGGTCAATGTGGTGAATTGATTTCTATTTTAAGGGTTTATCATCTTTTGAGCACGCACTCCCCCTTGACAGAAAGAGGGGCAGATGATATAAATTGTCCTATTAGCAAGAAACCAAGACGGCCACAGGGGGCGATCCCTGTGGCCTTTTATTTCGTAAGGGGTATAGTCAAGTATGAGCAGTAAACAGTTGTCCGCAGGAGATTTCATCGACGCACGGTGCACCAAGTGCAAACTCGTGACCAACCACACGATCGTGGCCATGGTAGAGGACAAGCCTGCCCGCGTTATGTGCAATACCTGCAACGGCACCCACAATTACCACGCTCCCAAGGTGCCGAAAGCGCCGAAAGCAGCGAAGGCGGCAAAAGCACCGAGGGTGACCAGCGCCGGCAGGGCGACTTCCGCCAAGAAGTCGGCCACCGCCAAGCAGAAAGAACTTCTGGCTGATATCGAGCAATGGCAGTCGCTGAGCCTCGATGCCGACCCGACCAAGGCGATTCCCTACAACATGCAGGCCAGCTTCAAGATGGGCAACTGGGTGACTCACCCGACCTTCGGTATGGGGGTCGTGACCGAAGTCTTCAAGCCGAACAAGGTTGAAATTCTGTTTCAGGATGGGAAAAAGCTGTTGCGCTGTCAACTGTAGCAGGCAGGGGGGGCAAGAGCCATGAACGTTCCGGATTTGCATGACTGGGAAATGTCATCAGGGGACGCGGTGGCTCTGCAGAAGAGACTGGCCGGCCAGGTGGTACGTCGAAACGAACTGCCTGACCCGGTTTCTACTGTGGCCGGAGTCGATGTCTCGTACGAGAAGCACGGACATCTCTTTTTTGCAGGGGTCGTGGTCTTGGCCCTCCCTTCCCTGGAGGTTATCGAAGAAGCCCGCGCCGTTGGGGAAAGCAATTGCCCCTACGTGCCCGGGCTTCTTTCGTTTCGGGAGCTGCCGATCGTCATTGAGGCGTTTCGGCGCGTGCACGCCGTCCCCGATGCGGTGCTGGTCGACGGCCAGGGGCTCGCCCACCCGCGGGGACTCGGCATGGCCTGCCACCTGGGGCTGTGGCTGGGGCTTCCAACCGTCGGCTGCGCCAAGAGCCGCCTGTGCGGCACCCACCCTGAGCCGGGGCGCCTGCGGGGAGATTCTGTCCCGCTTGTTCTTCACGATGAACCCGTCGGGGCCGTTCTAACTACCCGCAACAACGTCAAGCCGCTCTACGTCTCTCCCGGCCATTTGGTCGACATCCCCGCCGCGGTTTCCCTCGTCCTTTCCTGCTGCACCCGCTACCGCATGCCCGAACCGACCCGCCTGGCCCACCACCTGACCAACCGTCTGCGCAAAGAAGCCAAAAGAAATACCTAAAATCAGGAGCATTCACCACGGGGGACTCGGGGAACACGGGGGCAAGCATAAATCCAGAGCCAATGCTGGCCGCTCTCGGTGCATTTTCTTGCATAAGTTGTTTGTTCTTGTGGAGTAATCTTTTCGGAAAAACGTTTTTAACTGATTTTTTGTTTTTGATTTTCCCCGTGCTCCCCGTGTCCCCCGTGGTAAAAAAAAGGTTTTCTTACCAACGGGGAAAACGAGGAACAGGGGATTGGATGAGATAGGAATGGGGGGGACAGGTCGTATTCCGGGCAGGTAGCTGTTGTTCGGATTATTCCAGCAACTTGAGAATTTCCGCTTCGGCTTCAGGCGACAGGGTCCCTTTTTTCCTCGCCACTTCCACGGTCTTTTTCCCGAGCACCCGGTAGATGGCGTTCAGATCCTCGGGAAGGGCCTCCAGCGCTTGCAGGTGTTTTTCGACGGTTCGGGCGTCGCCCCGGGCGATGGGGCCGGTGAGGGCGTTGGTGGGGCCGAGGGTGGCCAGGTTGTTTGCAGTGCCCTTGAGAATCGGCAGCAGCAGGTTCAGTGCCTGCTTTTCATCAAAGCCGCAGGCCTGCATCATCTGGCCGGCCGCCGCGACCAGGGAGACCATGTAATTGGAGGCGACGCAGGCGGCGGCATGGTAGAGCGGTTTCTGCTCTTTGCTGATCGGCACCGGAATGCCCCCCATGTCCTCCACCAGCGACTCGCCGAGCTCGAAGGTTCCGGCGGTCCCTTCGACCGAGACCGGGCTTCCCGGAAGGTTCTTTAAGCCGACGACCGAATCGGCAAACGTCTGCAGTGGGTGCAGGGCCAGGGCCCTGTTCGGTTCGGCGTCGCCGGCGAGCAGGATGTCGGCGCAATGGAGCCCGCTGAAGTGGACCAGCACCGCCGTGGGCGAAAGGGCCTTGCGGTTTCGCAAGGCGCGGGCCATTTGGGCGATGTAGTCGTCCGGCAGAGCGATCAGCACCAGGTCGGCATCGCGGGCGCGTAAGAGGTCGGTTGTGCCGGTGCCGGGACTGCCGATAAAACGCGCGGCCGTCACCGCCCGGTGCTCGTCCCGACTGATGACCGCGACGATTTCGTGCCCGGCCTCGCAGAGCAGGCGGGCAACCGTCTGACCGATGCGTCCCGGTCCGATGAGGGCGATCCTTTTCACTGAACCTTGACCTCCAGGTGTCCCAGTTTTTCGATTTCGGCCAGCATCAGGTCGCCGCTTTTGACCGGACCGACGCCGGCCGGTGTGCCGGTGAGAATGATATCCCCCTCCTCCAGGGTAAAGACTTCGGAGACCGCCGCGATGATGGCGGGGACACGGCGCATCATCTGCGCCGTCGAACCGCTCTGGCGAATTTCGT
>CALZIC010000294.1 GCA_945787285.1 uncultured Desulfuromonadales bacterium | reverse complement strand
TCCCGCCAGACGCCTTACTTTTTGTCCAGGCGCCAACAAAAAGTAAGCAAAAAATGGCTTCCCCTGGCGGGGGACACTTCTGTTGCAGGCTTTCTGACCATTTACCGGATGGCGCAGCCTGGCGACCGGGGCTGTGCTTCGTGGGAAGGAAAACCGGGGCCCTATTTTATTTCGGGCCCCTTTCCGTTTTTCTCGATCCTCGGTGCATCATTGCGGACAGGGTCCTTCTGAATAGGTTCCAAAACAACTTAAACGAGCCGCGCATGGCACACCAAACACAAAGGCCGGGAATCCTCCCGGCCTTTGCTGTTACTGTTCTTCCTCCTGCAGCAGAAGATGGCACCCCCCGCAGGTGGCAGGCCCCCCTTTCTGCTTGTGGCACCCGGTGCAAAGCAGATGAAAGGCGTTCTGAAGCCTCGGCGCCTCATCGATGACTCCGTGGCACCCTGAGCACCTGCCGGCCTCGACCCCGGTATGATGGCACATCAGGCAGGCGATCCCCAGTTCATGGTGCTCCCGGTGGGTAAAATCGACCGTCCCCAGCCTCCCCTTGCCCTGAAAGGTTACAATTTCAGGGCCATCCTGAGCAGCTCCCCCGGCCAGCGGCCAGGCCAGCAGCAGGGCCAGCATGAAACAAAAAGCGGCAGTCCCTTTCACATCGATCCTCCTTTGAAAAACCAGACAGAGCTTTTGACTGCAATTCTTAAGCCATTGGAGGAGACCGCCGCCTCACCTAAAAACGCCCCAATTCGACCAGTTACAGACTAAACACGACTTCGATCGTCTCGGATTTGGTGTCAAAAAACCGGGTTCCGTCAGCAGAGCTCCCTAATGGCGAAACAGTTTATAGCAGTTGATCAACCCGTTTGTCGAGGAATCGTGGCCTGACACCAGCGAATCGGCTTCCAGTTCCGGCAGAATCGACTTGGCCAACTGCTTGCCGAGCTCCACCCCCCACTGATCGAAGGAGTTGATGTGCCAGATCACCCCCTGCACGAAAATCTTGTGTTCATAAAGGGCGATCAGAGAGCCGAGGGTACGCGGTGTCAGGGTCCGGTAAAGAAGGGAGTTGGTCGGCTTGTTTCCAGGAAAAACCTTGTGCGGCAGCAGGGATTCGAGTTCCGCCCCGCTGAGGCCGGCGACCTCGAGTTCGCTGCGGGCCTCCGCTTCGGTCTTCCCCTTCATCAGCGCTTCGGTCTGGGCGAAAAAATTGGAGAGGAAAATCGGCTGGTGCTTGCCCACCGGGTTCAGGCTGCGCGCCCCGGCGATAAAGTCGCAGGGCACCAGCCTGGTGCCCTGGTGAATCAGCTGGTAAAAGGCGTGCTGGCCATTGGTGCCGGGTTCGCCCCAGATGATTGGCCCGGTGGCGTAGTCGACCGCCTGGCCGTCGAGGGTGACCCGCTTGCCGTTGCTCTCCATATCCCCCTGCTGCAGGTAGGCGGGAAAGCGCGACAGGTACTGCTCGTAGGGGAGAACGGCATGGCTTTCGGCGCCGAAAAAATCGGTGTACCACACCCCCAGCAGCCCCATCAGCACCGGGATATTTTCATCGAAAGGCGCGGTGCGAAAATGCTCATCCACCGCAAAGGCCCCCTCGAGCAGCTCTTCGAACCGATCCATCCCTACCGACAGGGCGATGGAAAGCCCGATCGCCGACCACAGGGAATAGCGCCCGCCGACCCAGTCCCAGAATTCGAACATGTTTTGCGGATCGATGCCAAAAGCCTTCACCGCGTCGGCGTTGGTCGACAGCGCCACGAAATGCCGCGCCACCGCCGTCTCGTCCCCGGCCTTATCGAGCAGCCAGTTGCGGGCCGACCAGGCGTTGGTCAGGGTTTCCTGGGTGGTGAAGGTTTTTGAGGCGATGATGAACAGGGTCGTCTCGGGATCGAGCCTGTTGAGGGTTTCGGCCAGGTGGGTCGCATCGACGTTGGAGACGAAATGAACCGACAGGCCCTCTGAAGCATAGTGCTTCAGGGCCTCGGTCACCATCAGCGGGCCGAGGTCCGACCCGCCGATGCCGATGTTGACCACATCGGTGATGGCCTTGCCGCTGTACCCTTTCCACCTGCCCTGGCGGACCTCTTCGCTGAAGCTGCGCATCTTTTCAAGAACAGCTCGCACCCTGGGCATCACGTCGATGCCGTCCACGCTGATGCGCCTGCTTGAGCGGTTGCGCAGGGCCACATGCAGAACCGCACGCTGTTCGGTCACATTGATGCGCTCGCCCCGGTACATCGCCTCGATCCGCTCCCCCAGCCCGGCCTGACAGGCCAGTTCGCATAACAGGGAAATCGTCTCTCCGCTTATCCGGTTTTTGGAGTAATCGAAAAGAAAGTCTTCCCAGCGAATCGAAAACTTCTCAAACCGGGCCGGATCTTCGGCAAACATCTCCCGAAGGTGGACCGAACCGATCTTGTCGTAATGCTGCTGCAGCAATTTCCAGGCGGGAAGTTCTGTCGGCTTTGGCATGGGACTCCTTACTGGGGATGAAAAAAATAATCATCGGCATTCCAGGAGTCTGTCGGACTTGGGGGACCGTGACGAGAAACAGGCTGTTCGCGACCAGATTTCCGAGAATTTGAGAGCGAATAGCAGAGCTATTTGTCGAAAATTGTCGGAGATATGGGCCGATCAGCATGGTTCACAGTAGGTTCATGCCTAAGTACGACAGATTCCTAAAAAAGCGATCAGCCACAATCCTCGCGCCACAGGCATTCCTGCTCGCTGCAGCGTTCGGCAGTCTGGGTGTCGAAGCAGGGCAGATTGCCTTCTGCGGTCTGAATCGCCCGCACCAAATCGGCCTTGCGCATCCGCCCGGGTTTGACATTGTTTGCTTTGGCAATCACCTTGATCTGTTCCATGTTCATTGTGGATGTCCTCCTGAGATGTTTAAGTCCCATAAATTATCACTGACCAAGAATTTTGCAAGCCCTGATGTTCTTAAAAATTCTGATACCGGCAAAAAGAGTCTGATTGCGTAATGCCTCTTTGCTTTGGACAGGAATACAGGCTCGCGATCGACCTTTTGAAAACGATTATCATTTTACCCTTGACAGCGGCCGGCCATTTCATTAAATTGAAAATCACTTTCAGGTTCACCTTATTTTTCCAGGAGTCGAAACTATGTGTTTGAGTGAAATGCGTCGTGGCCAGACCGCTACCGTTGCCAACATTCCCGATGAAACCCTGCGCACTCAGCTGCTCCGCTTCGGCATCGCCACCGGCAGTCGTGTGCTCTGTCATGCCAAGCTCCCCTTCGGCCCCGTGGTCCTTCGCTTCGGCGGCCAGGAAATCGCTCTCGGGCGGGACCTCGCCCAGCAGATAAAAATCAATTAAAAAATCAGTATTCAGAAGACAGTCGTCAGGCGTCAGAATGAAACCTCAAATGCGTTTCCTTCTGACTTCTGGCTTCTGACTCCCGGATTCTCAGGAGGTATTACCAATGAATCACTCGTGTTGCGCCCCGGCCCTTCAGGAGGTGGAAGACAAGCGCAAGGTCGTTCTGGTCGGCAACCCCAATGTCGGCAAGTCGATTTTCTTCGGCTCCTGGAGCGGCATGTACGTCGACGTCTCCAACTTCCCCGGCACCACCGTGGAAATCACCCGCGGCAAGGTCGGTGAGGATGCCCTGTTCGACACCCCCGGCGTCTACGGCGTTTCGTCCTTCAACGATGAGGAGAAGGTGGCCCGCGACGTGATTCTCTCGGCCGACGTGGTGGTGGAGCGGGACCTCTTTCTGACCCAGCAGGTCATCGATATGGGTATTCCCATGGTGGTGGCCCTCAACTTCTGCGACGAAGCCGAAGCCCTGGGCGTCAAAGTCGATGCCCGCGCCTTGGAAGAGGCGCTCGGTGTGCCGGTCATCCCGACGGCCGCGGTCAAGAACCGGGGCATCCGTGAAGTGTACGCGGCCCTTCCGCTGGCCCGCGCCGGGCACGCCCATCCCGAAATCGACGTCGAAGTGGTCAAGCTGCTCGACCGCATCGATTCGCGCCCCGAAGCCCTGATGGTGCTCGAGGGGGACTGGACCGTCGCGGGGCGTCACGGCGTCGAACCGATGGCCGAGCGCGAACGCATCTATATGCTGCGCCGCCAGCTCACCAATGAAATCGTTGAAAAAACCGTGAGCCGCCCCGAAAAATCCGGACGTTTTCGCGATCTGCTCGGCCGCCTCTGCCTCGACCCCCTGAGCGGGGTGCCGATTCTGCTCGCCGTTCTCTGGGGGTGCTACGAACTGATCGGCGTGTGGGTCGCCGGCGACATCGTCGGCCTCACCGAAGAGACGATCATGCAAGGGCATTGGGAACCGTGGATCCGATCGGTGATCGGCAGCTACGTAGCCGAAAGCTCGGTTCTGGGGCAGATCCTGATCGGCGAGTTCGGGGTCTTCACCATGACCGTCACCTACCTGCTCGGTCTGCTGCTGCCGCTGGTGCTCGGCTTCTACGTGGCCCTGTCGATCCTTGAAGACTCCGGCTACCTGCCGCGCCTGGCCACCCTGGTCGATCGCATGATGACCTGCATCGGCCTCAACGGCCGGGCCGTCATCCCGGTCATCCTCGGATTCGGCTGCGTACAGCTCGGCACCATCACCACCCGCATCCTCGGATCGAACCGGGAGCGGACCATCGCCACCTCGATTCTCAACTTCGTCGTTCCGTGCAGCGCCCAGCTCGGGGTCATCTTCGGCATGCTCGCCGCCGTCGGCATGAAGCTGGCCCTGGCCTACGTCGGCGTGATCTTCGCCTGCCTGGCGATTCTCGGCACCGTGCTCAACAAGATAATCCCCGGCAAAAGCTCGGCACTGCTGATCGACCTGCCGCCGATGCGCCTGCCGCGCATCGGCAACGTGCTGCGCAAGACCTGCGTTCGCACCTACTTCTTCATGAAGGAGGCCTACATCTGGTTCATCGCCGGCGCCCTCGGGGTTTCGGTCCTGCAGGTCACCGGCGGTCTCGATGCCTGGCAGCGGCTGGTTTCTCCGTTGACCAAGGGGTGGCTGCACCTGCCGGCTGAAGCCTCCACCGCTTTCGTCATGGGCATGGTCCGGCGCGACTTCGGCGCCGCCGGCCTCACCGAGCTGGCGCTGAGCCCCTGGCAGGTGGTGGTCGCCCTGGTCGTGAT
>CALZIC010000293.1 GCA_945787285.1 uncultured Desulfuromonadales bacterium | reverse complement strand
GAGGCCCTCGATGTGCTCAAGGCGGCGGCTTTCGATTTCATCATCGTCGAAACCAGCGGCATCGGTCAGGGCGATGCCGGTATTGTCGAGGTCTGCGACGTTTCCCTTTACGTGATGACCAGTGAGTTTGGCGCTCCGACCCAGCTGGAGAAGATCGACATGCTCGACTTCGCCGACCTGGTGGCTCTGAATAAAATGGAGAAGAAGGGCTCGGAAGACGCCCTGATCAACGTGCGCAAGCAGGTGCGGCGAAACCGCAAGCTCTTCGAGGCGCCCGACGAGGCGATTCCGGTTTACGGCACCATTGCCAGCAAATTCAACGATGCGGGGACCAACGTCCTCTATCGGGCGCTGGTCGACAAGATCAACGAAAAGAAGGGGGCGGGCTGGGAGTCCTCCCTGGAGATTGGCGAGCGCCAAAGCCGCAGCCATCACATCATCCCCCCTGAGCAGGCCGGCTACCTGGCGGAGATCACCCGCACGGTGCGCAATTACAGGAAGGAAACCGATGAGCAGAGCCAGGCGGCCCGCGAGCTCTTCCAGCTCAAGGGGACCCGCGACTTGCTGCAGCGCCACCCCCGTGCGGTGGGTGCCCAGGCGGCAGAAAGCGCGGCTAACGACCGGCAGGTGCTGCTGGCCTCCTCCCTCGACCCGCTGATAGAGTCGACCGAAGAGCACCTCTCGGCCGAGACAAAAAAGACCCTGGCCACCTGGCCGGAGCTCAAGAAGTGTTACCGCGATCCGGTGATGGTAACCACGGTGCGGGGCAAGGAAATCCGCAGCGAGACGACCACCACCTCCCTCTCCGGCACGGTCATTCCCAAGGTCTGCATCCCCGACTACGAGGATTGGGGGGAAATCGTCAAATGGACCCGCAGGGAGAACCTGCCGGGCTTCTTCCCTTATACCGCCGGGCTCTTCCCCTTCAAGCGCACCGCCGAAGACCCCAAGCGCCAGTTCGCAGGAGAAGGCAATCCGGAGAGGACCAACCGGCGCTTCCACTACCTGACCAAGAACGACCCGGCCAAGCGTCTCTCCACCGCCTTCGACAGCGTCACCCTCTACGGCGAAGATCCCGACGAACGTCCGGATATCTACGGCAAGATAGGAAACAGCGGGGTTTCGGTCTGCACCCAGGTCGATATGGACAAGCTTTTCGCCGGCTTCGATCTCTGCGACCCGATGACCAGCGTCTCGATGACCGTCAACGGCCCGGCGCCGATCCTGCTGGCGATGTTCTTTAACACCGCGATCAGGCAGCAGATCGAGGCGTTCGAGAAGGAGAAGGGGCGTAAGGCCTCGGCGGAGGAGCTCGAGGAAATCCGCTCCTGTACAATGCAGACGGTGCGGGGCACGGTCCAGGCCGACATCCTCAAGGAGGACCAGGGGCAGAATACCTGCGTCTTCTCCACCGAGTTCGCCTTGAAGATGATGGGCGACATCCAGCAGTATTTCATCGAGCAGAAGGTGCGCAACTACTACTCGGTCTCCATCAGCGGCTACCATATCGCCGAGGCCGGCGCCAACCCGATCAGCCAGCTCGCCTTCACCCTGGCCAACGGCTTCACTTTCGTCGAGTATTACCTTTCGCGCGGCATGCACATCGACGACTTCGCCCCAAGCCTCTCTTTCTTCTTTTCCAACGGTCTCGACCCCGAGTACGCGGTGATCGGCCGGGTGGCCCGCCGTATCTGGTCGGTGGTGATGAAAAACAGGTATCGCGCCAACGCCCGCAGCCAGATGCTCAAATATCACACCCAGACCTCGGGGCGCTCGCTGCATGCCCAGGAGATGAACTTCAACGACATCCGCACCACGTTGCAGGCGCTGATGGCGATTTATGACAACTGCAACTCGCTGCACACCAACGCCTACGATGAGGCGGTCACCACCCCCACCGAGGAGTCGGTGCGCCGGGCCATGGCGATCCAGATGATCATCACCAAGGAACTCGGCCTGGCCAAAAACGAGAACCCGCTGCAGGGCTCTTTCATCATCGACGAGCTCACCGACCTGGTCGAGGAGGCGGTGATGAAGGAGTTCGACCGCATCAACGAGCGCGGCGGGGTCCTCGGTGCCATGGAGACCATGTACCAGCGCAGCAAGATTCAGGAAGAGTCGATGCTCTACGAGCACAAGAAGCACAACGGCGAACTGCCCATTATCGGCGTCAACACCTACCTCAACCCCAACGCCGAAGAAGGCTATACCATCCCCAGCGAACTGGCCCGCGCTACCGAGGAAGAAAAGCGCGCGCAGATCACTAACCTGCGCTCCTTGCATGCCCAAAACAGCGAAACGGCCCCCGCGGCGCTCAAACGCCTGCAGCAGGTCGCCGAGTCCGGCGGCAATGTCTTCGCGGAACTGATGGAGACGGTCAAGGTCGCCTCCCTCGGCCAGATCAGCAGCGCCTTGTATGAGGTCGGCGGCCAGTACCGGCGCAACATGTAGCCTTTATTTAAGGAGAACCGATATGACCATGAAAAAGGAATGTGGGGAGAGGATCGCGCGCCTTCAGCAGAAGCTGCGGGCGAAGGAGATCGGCGGCGCCCTGCTCGTATACCCCATCGATGTGTACTACTACGCCGGCACTCGGCAGACCTCCGTTCTCTGGGTCCCGGCCGAAGGTGAGGCCCGGCTCCTGGTGCGCAAGAGCTTCTCGCGGGCACAGAAGGAGGCCTGCCTCGCCGAGATCCGCCCCTTTCCCGGCGGCAAGGAGTTCGCTTCGGCTCTCGGTTCCCCTTCCGGAAGCATCGGCCTGACCTTCGACGTTTTGCCGGTGCAGCAGTTCAACTACTACGCCAAGCTTCTGCCCGCAGTGGAGTTCGTCGACATCTCCTCGGTCAACCGGGAGCTGAGATCGGTCAAGTCAGCCTGGGAACTGGAGCGGATGCGCTACAGCGGCGATCAGCTCTGCGGTATCTTCTCCCAGGTCCCGGAATTTTTGACTCCGCAGACCCGCGAAGTTGATCTCTCCGCCGAGTTCGAGTCGCGCCTGCGCAAGGCCGGAGGTGAAGGGTTCGTGCGCATGCGCGCCTTCAATCAGGAGCTCAGCCTGGGCATCGTCGCTGCCGGGGCGGGCGGTGCCGAATCGGGCTTTTTCGACGGCCCCGTCATCGGTCAGGGGCTTTCCAACGCCAGCGCCCAGGGCGCCACGCGGGAGCTGATCGGCAAGAATTCCCCGGTTCTCCTCGACTACACCGGGGTCTTCGAGGGCTACATTGTCGATATGACCCGCATGTTCGTCTGCGGGCGTCTCGATTCTGAGCTGCAGAGGGCTTTCGACACCGCCCTCGAGATCCAGGAGCTGGTGGCGCGGAATCTGCGCCCCGGCGTCCTCTGCTCCGAGCTCTTCGGCGAGGCCTGCGCCATCGCCGAGAGGGCTGGTCTCGGCAGCCACTTCATGGGGGCCCCCGGTGAGCAGGCCAAATTCGTCGGCCACGGCGTCGGCCTCGAGCTCGACGAGATGCCGGTGCTCGCCAAGGGTTTCGACGTTCCTCTGCTGCCAGGGCAGACCGTCGCCGTCGAACCCAAGTTCGTCTTTCCCGGGGTGGGCTCGGTGGGGATAGAAAACACCTGGGCCGTCTCCGAAGGGGGGGGCGTTCGCCTCACCGACATGCCCGATACTCTTGTCTGCCTGTAATGGATCGCAACCTTTGTAGATGGAGTGACCATGGAAAAGACAGAGCATCAACTCTTTGAGACGACCAGCCTCGGCGGCATGGAGCTGCGCAACCGCCTGGTCCGCTCCGCCACCTGGGAGGGGATGTGCGATGGCGACGGCCGCCCCACCCGGGAGCTGATCGAGCTCTATGGGAAGCTGGCCGCCGGGGGGGCCGGACTCATCATCACAGGCTTCGCCTATGTCG
>CALZIC010000292.1 GCA_945787285.1 uncultured Desulfuromonadales bacterium | reverse complement strand
GCCATCAGCAAAAAGAGGAAAGGTTTCTTTTCCCACATAGCTCGTCTCCCTCCTCTCTATGCGTTGCCGACGGCGGCGTCGGCAGAAGGCTGCCCCTTGCGCACCGTCAGAACCAGGTTGTAGATGAAAACCAGAAGCCCGGCCAGATAGATGACCCCGCCGATCGCGCGGGCCCACCAGTAGGGGTACATGGCGACCATCGTCTCCATGAAGGAATAGGTCAGGCTGCCGTCGGCCTCCATGCTGTGCCACATGCCGGCCTGCTGCACCCCGGCGATCCACAGGCTTACCGAGTAGATCAGCTGACCGACGAGCACCAGCCAGAAATGGAGGTTGGCCAGGGGAATGCTGAACACCTCGCGTCCGTAGATGCGCGGCAGCAGGTAATAGATCGCGGCAAAGCCGATCAGCGAGACCCAGCCGAGGGTGCCCATGTGGATGTGTCCCGGGACCCAGTCGGTGTAGTGGATGAAGGCCGAGAAGGAGCGGATCGCCTGCATCGGCCCCTGCAGGGTCTGCAGGCCGTAGAAGGTGATGCCGAGGATCAAAAACTTGACCAGGTAGTTCTCGCGCATCTGGTGTTACTGTCCGTTCATCGACAGGTAGCCGTTGAAGACCGAGCCCCAGGAGGGGGCGATCAGCATCACCGAGAAGGCCATGGCCAGGGTCTGAATCCAGTCGGGCACCGGGGTCCACAGCAGGTGGTGGGCGCCGGTCCAGAGGTACATGAAGATCAGGCTCCAGAACGAGATGATCGACAACCGGTGGCTGAAGATCGGCACCCCGGTCGATTTGGGCAGAAAGTAGTAGAACATGGCCAGCGGCGGAGCGGTCAGCGCCATGGCGACGGCGTTGTGCCCGAACCACCAGTGGACGTTGGCGTCGTTGGTGCCGGCGTACGCCGAGTACGACTTGAAGAGGGAAACCGGCACTGCCGCCGAGTTGACCAGGTACAGAATCGCCACCCCGACGATCGAGGCGAGCATGTACCAGAGGGAGATGTACATCTGCTCCTCACGCCGCTTGGCGATGGTCATGACGATATTCACCGCGAAGGCCACCCAGAGAATAACGACCATCACGTCGATGGGCCACTCCATCTCATGGTATTCCTTGGAGGTGGTGTAGCCAAGCAGCAGCGTCACCGCTGAGGCGATAATGGTGGCGTTGAAAAACCACAATTGAAAGCGGGCCAGCTTGTCGCTCCACAAGGGGCGCTTGCAGAGTCTCTGCACCATGTAAAGGAACATGGCGAAGATGGTCCCCACCCCCCAGCCGTAGATGCCGGCGTTGGTATGCAGCGGGCGCAGCCGGCCGAAGGTCAGAAACGGCGGAAGGTTGAGGTCGGGGTTGATCATCTGGAACGAGACGATCACCCCGACCAGTACGGCCACCAGCCCCCAGATCACGCTCCAGTTGACGAAGCTCCGAACGATGGCGGTGTTGTAGGTCGGTTTGTCCATGCGGCCTCCTGTACCTATGGAATGGTGAATAGACCAGTAAAGTCTAATGATGGAATTGTCATTGTCAAACCAATTAAGACTTATTCGGTCAGCATTCTAGGGACAGAACCACGATCTGTCAATATAAAAAAGGGATAATGTTCACGGGAGGAAGCGCCGGGAGACCAAGGCGCAGAAAGGACCAGAGTTGGAAGGCAGGAGTAACCGGACAGGTCACTGATCTTTGAGATAAATCCTTTTGATGGGAAATTCGCTGCTGCGAAAAGAGGCCGAGATGATCTGGTTGTCGCCGGGTTCCATGCGCACTGACCCTCTGCCGCTGACGCATTCGCTGGTTTCGTCGCGAAACAGGGCGCAGATGCGATTCTGGTTGAAAAAAGAGGGGGCCTTGGCATAGCCCGAATGGCGGATAATGATTCTGGCCTCGTTGTTCCCCGACTGGCTGCGGCGGACCTCGGAGCGTAAAATGAAAAAATCGTCGCCGGCCGACCAGGCCAGGGTCGCAAAAAGGAGCAGCACAGCTGCTACAGAAACCGTTTTACCTTTTGCCATCTGGTACATGCCCATCGACCTACCCCGTATTCATTTATTCGCAAAATATAAAAGACTTTATTTGCCCGCCATCCAATGAGTTTCTGTACATTATCAACGGAGACAATTTTTTGCAAACAGTTATCACCGATCCAGCCGTATTTATTGCCTTTATCCCGACGCCCCCCCCCGCTACTGCAGGGGCCGTTTTTCAACCGCCGCTGGCCTTGGGACAATCTGCAGTTCCTGCATCAGCTCGGCCAGAGCCCGGCTCAGCAGCGGCTCCCCGTAGATAGGCCGTTGCTGCCGGCGGCCGTTCTGCAGTTCATGCAAATAGCGGGCGTAGGCCACGGTTGCGGCGACGGAGCGGGTCTGCGCCTGGACCTGTTCGGCTTCCTGCATAACCTCGAGGGTCATCACGCGCCACTGCCGCTTTTCGACCTCCTGGCAACGGCGCTGAACGACGGCCTCGTAGTTGCCGAGGCGCTGCAGGGTAATGTCGGTAATCTCGATCATCGCTGAACCTCCTTCTGCGGTCTATTGCATCTTCAGTAGTCGATTCCGGGCTGGGGCTCGATATCCTTGCGGTACGCGTGCTTGATTTCCCGGACCTCGCTGACCGTATCGGCGGCAGCGATGACCTCGGGGTGGGCGTCACGGCCGGTGAGGACCAGGTGCATGAGGGTCGGCTTGCTGCGCAGGATTTCGAGCACCTGTTCCAAATCGACCAGCTTGAGCTTGAGGGCATTGTTGATCTCATCGAGGATAAGAATGTCATATTTTCGCGAGGCCATTTTTTCATGGATCAGGTCGATGGCGTCCTGAGCATTGGCGCGGTGCTCCTCCCACGGGTAGGGGTTGCCCTGAATGCCGCAGAACCCTTTGCCGGTGGCTACCAGCTCGATATCGCAGTCCATCTTCTTGACACCGTCCCACTCCCCGGCATAGAGGTCCCCTTTCATGAACTGGACGATACAGACCCTGAGCCCGTGCCCGCAGGCGCGCAGCGCCATGCCCAGCGCCGAAGTCGTTTTGCCCTTGCCGTTGCCGGTAATCACCACGACCAGCCCGTGGCGCTGTTTCGGTTCGATCTTGTCAATTTTATCCGGCAAAGATCCACGTTTCATGTTTTGAATCCTCCGGAGGCTATCAGCTATCAGCTATCAGCTAAAGCGTGGGTACAATCGTTCAGTCTTTCAATGCCTTATCTTGAGCTGCCCTCAGCCCTCCAGCTGCCTTCCCCTGATTTTACAGCTTGTTCTGAAAGCTGAAGACTGAATGCTGACCGCTAAAACTAAACCATCTTCCGGTACTTCCCTCCCACATCCATCAGCACCCGGGTGATCTGACCAAGGGTGGCGTGGCGCACCGTTTCGAGGAGTTCGCCAAAAACGTTCTGCTCCTGCAGAGCCACCTGCTTGAGCCGGTCGAGATAACGGGGAGCATCGTCGGTGTGGCGCTCCTTGAAATCGTGCACCCGTGTACATTGTCTATCCCAGTCCGACGGGTCAGGCCGGACCACCTGCGACACCGGAGGGTACCTGTCGGGGTGGTTTTCGGATAGCTCATGGACATTGTAGCCGATGATCGGGCGAGCGGGCGGCGCGGGATTTTCCTTGCCGGGTCGCCGGCGTTCGAGCTCATAACGGGTGGAATTTTCGGCAATGCAGCGGCGCTGGTAGCCGAGTTCGGTGGCCGAGCCCACGCCGCCGAGCTGGTCGATGCGCGCGAATTCGCCCAGGACCCCCTCCTGCACCGTTGGGGATCATGGTGGCCTGGCGCACGTGTTTTTCCCCCGGGGTGGTCATCGGCTCGTCGGCCGCATCGACGTGCAGCGAATTGGTGTTGGCGAGCAGACCGAGCAGCGCGTGATAGCTCTGGCGCACCGGGTTGAGGGTGTCCCATTCCTCGGCCTGCAGGGCCCTGCCGGAGGTCTGGGTGTGGAACTTGAACTTTTGCGAACGATCGCCGCCGCCATAGACGTCACGCAGGGCGATCGCCCAGATCTTGCGGCAGACCGCACCATAGGCCAGCCATTCGGCCTCGTGGGACACCCGGAAAAAGAACGACAGGCTCGGTGCGAAATCGTCGATGGCCATGCCCCGGGCGATAAAGTTTTCCACGTAGGTAAAACCGTTGGACAGGGTAAAAGCCAGCTCCTGTACGGGACTGGCCCCAGCCTCGCCGATATGATAGCCGGAGATGCTCAGGGAATAGAAGCGGCTCACCCCATTGTCGTTGAACCATTGCTGCACGTCGCCGAGGAGCCTGATGGCGAAATCGGTCTGAAAAATACTTTCGTTCTGGGCCTGCACCTCTTTGAGAATGTCGGCCTGAACGGTACCGCGCAGCTGCTGCAGGGTCTGGCTGCGCAATGCGCTTTTTTCATCGTCATCCAGGGGCGCCCCCTTATCCTCTTCGGCCCTCTCCTCTTCGAGTTCGATGGCCGCGACAAAATACATGGCCAGAATCACCGGGGCCGGCCCGTTGATGGTCATGGAGGTGCTGATCTCCTGGATGCTGAATCCCTTGAGGACCAGCTTTATGTCTTCGTAGCTGTCGATGGAAACGCCCCCCTCGCCGATCTTGCCGATGCTTCCGGCATCGTCGTCGCTGTCCGAGCCGTACAGGGTGATGCCGTCGAAGGCGATGGATAGCCGTGGCCGGGCGACCCCGCGCGCCAGCAGGTGGAGCCTCTGGTTGGTTTCCTCCGGGCCGCGCAGGCCGGCGAATTGACGGGTGGTTTCGCCGGCGGTTGACGGGTGGTTTCGCCGGCGGTGGAGGGTCGGTAAGGGTAGATGCCGGTGGCATAGGGGAACGTGCCGGGAAGCCCTTCTTCGAGCAGAAAACGCAGAGATTCCGACCGGTCAGCGGGGTCGGGTAGCGCCACCCGCGGAAGCCGCAGGCCGTTGGGTGTCACCAGCCAGGGATCCACACCGCTCTTCTTGGCTGCCTGCAGGGAGAGCTGGTGCCACCTTTGCGGCCACTCCTCGAGCAACTCGGCGCAGTACGGGTCGAGTCGGGAGAGATCCTCCGGGTTGCGCCGCACCCGGTCGAGCTGCCCCTCCACCCAGCGGTCGTATCCCTGCACCTTGGCCGAGATCTCCGCCAGGTAGCTGCGCCTCGGGTGGGGCACCAGGCAAGCGCGCTTGGCGTTGGAAAAGAGGTCAGGCCGGGGACCGTCCTTCTCGACCGGCCACCCCAGGCGGCGGCCGATGGCGGCAAAGAGATGGTCCAGGCCGCGATCGCGCGAGACCTTGGCGACCAGCGGATGCAGGGCCTCTGCCTTGCCGTAGCGTTTCAGCAGGTCGCTGACCTGCTCGAAGGCAGCCTCGGCCCCTTCGAGGTCGAGCTTGTTCAGTACCACCAGATCGGCATCAAGCAGAAACTGGTCTTTTTCAAGCTGGACTCCGCTGCCAAACTCCTTGGTTTTAACATAAACGAGCAAATCGGCCGCGAAGGGGCTCAGATCGATGCCGGTCTGGCCGGTACCGGGCGTTTCGACCAGAATGAGGTCATACCCCGCCGCCTTGAGCACCCTGACCAGGTCGGGAAGCGCCGGGCTCAGCGGGGCGTAGGGGGTGCGGGTGGCGACGCTGCGCATCAGCACCCGGGGATGGTAAATATGGTTCATACGCACGCGGTCGGCCAGAAAGGCCGAAGCCTGCGCGCCCTTGGAGATGGTCGGGTCGTTGGAGAGGATCGCCAGGC
>CALZIC010000291.1 GCA_945787285.1 uncultured Desulfuromonadales bacterium | reverse complement strand
TTGCGCTCGGAAATCATCCGCTCGTAGACCCGCTGCCGCACCTGCTCGACATAGTTGATGCGCTTGATTTGTACGTCGATCAGTTCGATGCCGTACTCGGGGATGCTGGTACGGGCCTGCTCGAGTATGTTGGCGAGGATGGTCTCCCGACCGGTGAGGTCTTCGGCCGCGATTGTCGCCCCCTCAACGTCGAAGGTTTCTCTCGTTCCTGCCGGTCTCAGGTAATCGACGCTGCGG
The DNA here is from genome assembly GCA_945787285.1 of uncultured Desulfuromonadales bacterium. Taxonomy (GTDB): domain Bacteria; phylum Desulfobacterota; class Desulfuromonadia; order Desulfuromonadales; family Trichloromonadaceae; genus CALZIC01. The sequence goes on along the minus strand of CALZIC010000291.1, from coordinate 3,702 downwards.
ACCAGTTCGACCAGCAGGTGCCCCGAAACGGCGTCGCGCACCACCGAGTCGATGATGTCGTCGAGACGGCTCTGGGCCCCCCGTTCGGTGCCAACCGTTTTGAAGAAGAGGAGCGGGTCGCTGATACGCCAGCGGGCGGTGGTATCGACCCAGATGTACTTCTTGTCCTTGGTCGGAATCTGGTTGGGGTCGCCGTCCCACTTGAGAATGCGGCGCTGAAAGTGGTGGACATCCTGGATGACCGGAATCTTGAAATGCAGACCCGAGTAGACGACCCCGCCGACCGGTCGGCCGAACTGGGTGATCAGGGCCTGCTCCCCCTCCTCGACGACGTAAAGGCCCGACTTGGCTATCAGGATGAGGGCGAAGATGACTATTATGAGAGCGCGCATTTTCATTGGGGAACCCCTCCTTTTGAATCGCGCCGCAGCGGCAGAATCGGCAGCGCACCAGCGCCCTGCTGGTCCATCACGTAGATTTCCTCAAGCCTGGGAAGCACCTCTTCGAGTGTTTCCAGGTGCAGGCGGCGCCTGGTGACTTCGGGGGCCTTGCGGTATTCGGTCAGCAGAGCGGTGAATCGGGTGCTCTCCCCTTCGGCCCGGTTGAGACGTTCGACCGCGTACCCTTCGGCTTCAAGGATGGTGCTGCGGGCGACCCCCTTGGATTTGGGGACTTCGCGGTTGTACTGTTCGCGGGCCTGGAAGATCAGGCTTTCCTTCTGCTGCTCCGCCTCGTTGACCTCGTTGAAGGCTTCTTTGACCGGGTCGGGGGGGTTGACGTCCTGGAACTTCACGGTGACGATGCGGACGCCGATATCATACTCGTTGAGAGTGACCTGAAGGTCCTTTTCGATGCTGGTGGCCAGAACCGCTCTTTCGGTGGTGAGGACATCAGAAACGTTGGAGTTGCCGACCACCCTGCGCACGACCGCCTCGGAGATGTCGCGGATGGTGCCGACCTGGTCCTTGATGCGAAACAGGTACTTGTACGGGTCGACGATCTGGAACTGGACGATCCACTCGATGTCGCTGACATTGAGGTCGCCGGTCAAGGTCAGCGACTCCTCCTCGAGGCCCCTTTTGCTGTAGGTGCTGCGCACCCCGGCCTGAACCGTCCGGAAACCGAACTCCTCCTTGAGAACCCGGCCTGTCTGGACCAGGTAGATGCGGTCGATGCCGAAGGGGAGTTTGAAGTGCAGGCCCGGTTCGGCAAATCCGGTGAACTGGCCGAAACGGAGAATGACACCGGTCTCTTCGGTGTCGACTTCGTAATAACTGCTGTTGGCCGCCCAGAAGAGGACGATCAGCAGAATGAAAATCGGAAAGAATTTTTTGGGCGCCTTCTGTTTCTTGATGCGGTCGACGATTTCGACGACTTTCTGCTCGACCTGATCGCCGTCTTTTCCCCATTGCCAGTCCTGCATCGCTCCTCCTTTGTTGGGCAGACAATTCCGTGCTGTCAGGCACACGGTGTGATTTTTCCTAATAATTGCCGAACAATAGCATAAAACGGCAGGGCGTTGTAAGAAATACTCGGTTGCCCGGGCAGTCACCTCTTGGACCTTTATCGGCAGTTGTGATACCATTCCACAAGATAAATACTAGCCGAAGCGGAGAAATATAAAAGTGAGTAAAGAGACGCCGGCCGGTGATTCCCGGATTGAAGAAGAGGGTCGCAGCAAGGAGGCCACACCTCCCCTGTACCGGGTTCTGATGCATAATGACGATTTCACCTCCATGGAGTTCGTGGTCGAGGTCCTCGAGACGATTTTTCGTAAGAACCCGACCGACGCCAACCGCATTATGCTGAATATCCACTTCAAGGGGCTCGGGGAATGCGGCCTGTTTCCCCACGAAATTGCCGAAACCAAAATAGACAGGGTTCACGAAATGGCGCGCCACGAGGGGTTCCCCCTGCGCTGCAGCATGGAAGAGGCTTAGCCTGAGCCCCTGGGGCCTGGCAAAACGACCCGTTTTTATATCCAAGCTTGTGAGGAATCAGATATTTATGTTCAATCAGGAAGTCCAGCTGACATTTTCCCTGGCGGTTCGTGAAGCCCAGAGGATGCACCACGAATACCTCACGACCGAGCATGTGTTGTATGCCATGCTTTTCGAGGAACCGGGGCTGGATATTATCGAGAGTTGCGGCGGTGATATCTCCGCTTTGCGCAGCGCCCTCGAAGAGTTCTTCGAGTCTCATCTCGAAACCCTTGTCGATGAAGAGGATTTCGTGCCGGAGCAGACCGTCAGTCTGCAGCGCGTATTGCAGCGCACCGTCATCCACATGCAGTCGGCCGGCGCCAAGGATATCGGTGTCGGCGACGTGCTGGCCTCGATTCTCGATGAAGAAAACTCCCATGCCGCCTTTGTGCTCGGCATCCAGGGAATCCGCCGCATCGATGTACTCAACTATATCTCCCACGGGGTGGCCAAGGTCCCACGGGATGACGACAAGGCAGAGCCTGCCCCCGATACGCAGGAAGGCAAGGAAGAGAAAAAAGGCAAGTCGGGGCGCGACCCCCTCGACCTCTACACCGTCAACTTGGTGGAGAGGGCTAAAGAAGGGAAAATCGACTCCCTGGTCGGCCGCGACCGGGAACTGGCGCGAACCGTTCAGGTCCTCTGCCGGCGGCGCAAGAACAACCCCATTTATGTCGGCGATCCCGGGGTCGGAAAGACCGCCATCGCCGAGGGGCTGGCGCTGATGATTCACCGCGGCGAGGTCCCCGAAGTTTTGAGCGATTCCGAGGTCTACGCACTCGATCTCGGCGCTCTGCTGGCGGGGACCAAGTTCCGCGGGGATTTCGAAGAACGCCTCAAGGGGGTTCTCAAGAGCCTGGAGCACAAGCCCGAGGCGATTCTCTTTATCGACGAAATTCACACCATCGTCGGCGCCGGCGCCACCAGCGGCGGTTCGCTCGATGCCTCGAACATCCTCAAGCCGGTCCTGGCCTCCGGCGAGATGCGCTGTATCGGCTCGACCACGTTTGAAGAATACAAGAACCTGTTCGACAAGGACCGGGCCCTTTCGCGCCGGTTCCAGAAAATCGACATTCTCGAACCGAGCGTCGAGGAGACAGTCGCTATCCTGCAGGGGCTCAAGGGCTACTACGAGGAGCACCATGGCGTCCGCTACAGCGACGAAGCCCTGAGGGCGGCTGCCGAATTGTCGGCCCGTCATATCAACTTTCGCCACCTGCCCGACAAGGCCATCGATGTCATCGACGAAGTCGGGGCCCTTTTTCGCATCAAGAAGCGCAAGGGGAGCACCGTGGGCATCGCCGATGTCGAGACGGTGGTGGCCAGCATCGCCCGCATCCCCGAACGGACCGTTTCGACCACCGACCGCCGCCGGCTGCAAAGCCTCGACCGCGACCTCAAGCGTCAGGTTTTCGGCCAGAACGAGGCGATCGACGTCCTGTGCCGGTCGATTCTGCGTTCCCGCGCCGGACTGGGGCACCCGGAGAAGCCGGTCGGCTCCTTCCTCTTTACCGGGCCGACCGGGGTCGGCAAGACCGAGGTCGCCCGCCAGCTCGCCGCGCAGATGGGGGTGGAATTCCACCGCTTCGACATGAGCGAGTACATGGAGAAACATTCGGTTGCCCGGCTGATCGGCGCCCCTCCGGGGTATGTCGGTTTTGACCAGGGGGGGCTGCTGACCGACGCCATCGTCAAGAACCCCTACGCCGTGCTGCTGCTC
>CALZIC010000290.1 GCA_945787285.1 uncultured Desulfuromonadales bacterium | reverse complement strand
TTTACGTCCCCTTCAGCATCAAGACATCGACCAACGTTTCCCTGGCGGTTTTCGCCGTCTTTCTCATCGGCTTTTCCTCGATTCTGACCGGGATGAACTTTGTTACCACCATTCACCGCATGCGCGCCCCCGGCCTTTCCTGGGGCAGGCTGACCCTCTTCACCTGGACCCTGTATGCCACCGCATGGGTACAGATCCTGGCCACCCCCATCCTCGCCATTACCCTGCTGCTTGTGCTGTCCGAGCGGGTGTTAGGCACCGGCCTTTTCGATCCGGCCCAGGGCGGCGACCCGATCATGTTCCAGCATCTGTTCTGGATCTATTCGCATCCGGCGGTGTACATCATGGTGCTGCCGGGGATGGGGGTCATCTCCGACATCATCCCGGTTTTCTCCCGCAAACCGGCCTTCGGCTACAAGGCCATCGCCATCTCGAGCATCGCCATCGCCGCCGCCGGCTCCCTGGTCTGGGGACACCACATGTACACCAGCGGAATGAGCGACACCGCCGTACTGGTCTTTTCCTTTCTGACCTTCATCGTCGCCATCCCCTCGGCCATCAAGATTTTCAACTGGGTGGCGACCATGTACAAGGGCTCCATATCCCTCGAGCCGCCGATGCTCTTCGCCCTCTCGTTCATCCTGCTCTTCGCCATCGGCGGATTGACCGGACTGGTCCTCGGCGCTGCGGCCACCGACGTGCACGTGCACGACACCCATTTCGTGGTCGGCCACTTCCACTTCACCATGTTCGGCGGCACCGGCTTCGCCTTTTTCGCCGCCATGCATTACTGGCTGCCGAAAATTTACGGCCGCATGTACAACCACCGCGTCGCCACCATCGCCTGGGGGATCATGTTCGCCGGCTTCAACGTGCTGTACCTGTCGATGAAGATCGTCGGTATGCAGGGGATGCCTCGCCGCTACTACGACTACGTTCCTGAATTCACCAACCTCAATGTGTTGGCCACGGTCGGCTCATGGTTCCTTGCCATCGGACTGCTGCTGATGTTCGTGAATCTCTTTATGGGGCTGTTCTGGGGCGAGGCGGTCGGCAGCAACCCCTGGGGAGGCGCCTCCCTCGAGTGGACGACACCCTCGCCGCCGCCGACGGAAAACTTCGAGACCGACCCGGAGGTCACCCACGGCCCCTACGACTTCAAGGAGGCCGGGATATTATGAGCAGCGAAGAACACAAGGACTACGCCGGCGCCAAGCTCGGCATGTGGCTCTTTCTCTTTACCGAGGTTTTTTTGTTCGGCGGGCTGTTTATCCTTTACGCCACCTACCTGGCTCGCTACCCCAAAGAATTCGCCCACGCCGGGGCAGAACTCAATGTTTTTTTCGGCGGGGCCAACACCGTGGTTTTGCTCACCAGCAGCCTGACCGCGGCCCTGGCCCTGAGCGCACTGCAGAAGCGGGATAAACAGTTGTCACTGAAGATGCTCGCCGCCACCCTGGCGGCCGCTGCCATCTTCATGATCAACAAGTTTTTCGAATGGAGCGCCAAGATCGACCACGGCATCTACCCCGGTTCATCTCACATGAAAGAGCTGGCACCGGGGGAAAACGTCTTTTTCAACCTCTACTACCTGACCACCGGCCTGCACGGCCTGCATGTCCTGATCGGCGGCGCCCTGCTGGGGTGGGTATTGATGAAAATCCGCAGCGGTAAAATCACCGGGGAAGACCCGATCTGGCTGGAAAACGGCGCCCTCTACTGGCACCTGGTCGACCTGGTGTGGATTTTCCTCTTCCCGCTGTATTACCTGGTGCTCTAGCGCCGAGGCTCGCCGCAGAGTTCCAGCTTTTGAGGAATCAAGAATCGACGATTCAGAATCCAGAACGAAAATTATTTAGGACAGACATGACAGAGAACACGCCGCACATCATCCAGTACAAAACCCTGGTCGCCGTATGGGGCGCGCTGATCGTGCTGACCGTTGTCACGGTGCTGGTTGCGCAAGTCGATCTCGGCTTCATAAACATCTGGCTGGCCCTTTCCATCGCCTCGATCAAATCGGCCCTGGTTATCGCCATTTTCATGCACATGAAGTACGAGGGGTGGCTGTTGCGACTATGTCTCTTTGTGGCCCTTGCAACCCTGGCGATATTTATCGGTTTTACCTTCTTTGACACCCTCTACCGATAAGGAGGGGACGTGAACCCCCAATTCTCGAATACCATCGAGGCCGTCGATTCGGTCTTCCTCTTTATTTTCGGCGTTTCGGCCGTAATGCTGCTCGGCATCACCGTGGCGATCGTCTGGTTCGCCATCAGGTACAACCGCAAACGCTGTCCGGTGCCGTCTTCTCAGGCCGATTCCAACCTGACGCTTGAAATCGTCTGGACGGTCATCCCCACCATTTTGGTGCTGGCCATGTTCTACTACGGCTGGGCGGGATTTCTGGCCCTGCGCCAGGTCCCCGAAGGGGCCATTCCGGTCGAGGTCAGCGCCCGCATGTGGTCGTTCACCTTCACCTATGAAAACGGCAAGACCAGCGATCGGCTGGTGGTGCCGGTGGGCAAGCCGGTCAAGGTGACATTGAAAAGCGAAGACGTACTCCACGCCTTTTTCGTACCGGCCTTCAGGGTCAAGCGGGACTGGTTTTCCGCCCCCGAGGCCGGCAGCTACGACCTGTTCTGCGCCGAATTCTGCGGGGTCGGCCATGCCGACATGGTCACCAAGGTCGAGGCGCTGCCGGAGGTCGAGTTCAACCAGTGGTACGGACAAGCCCCCGAACCGGCGGCCGATGCGGGGACCGAGCTGTTGACCCGCAACGGATGCCTCGGCTGCCACGCCCTCGATGCCAGCGTCAAGGTCGGGCCGGGGCTGAAGGGCCTTTTCGGCTCCAAGGCGACAATCGTGCGCGACGGTACCGAAGCGACCATCACCCGCGACGAGGACTACCTGCGCAAGGCCCTCCTCGAACCGGGCAGTGAAATCGTCAAGGGGTTCCCGGCCATCATGCCCCCCTACCAGTCGCTGAGCAAAGAGGAAATCGATGCGATTGTCAACCACCTGAAAGGCTTGTAATGACCGTCTCTGCCGGCGAAGCCGCTGTCTCCCCAAGCAGAGAGCGGTTCGACCCGACAACCCTCCCCGCCCTGATCCGCCTGCCGATGTCGGCCATGATGGCCCTTTCGGCCCTGGCCGGCTATCTTCTTAGCCCAACGGCACCGGGAGGAAGCGAACCGCTGCAGCTGACTGTCGGTATTTTTCTTCTGGCGGCCGGCTGCTCGGCGCTCAACCAGGTTCAGGAACGGGCCGCAGACGCCCTGATGGAACGGACACGGCACCGGCCCATCCCGGCAGGGAAACTGGCCCCGAAAGCGGCCCTCTGCATCTCGGCCGCCCTGCTGGCTGCGGCCCTGCTTTTTCTGGCGGCCATGGGAATGGGCAGTCTGTGCTGGGGGATCTTTGCCCTGCTCTGGTACAACGGCGTCTATACCCTGCTCAAACGCTACACCCTCTTCGCCCTGCTGGCCGGATCGCTGTGCGGTGCCATTCCTCCGCTGACCGGGTGGGGAGCCGCCGGAGGGGCCCCTACCGATTTTCGCATCGTCGGCTTCGCCGCCGTCTTTCTGCTCTGGCAGATCCCCCACTACTGGATGCTCTGCGCCAGATACCCCGGCGATTGCACCGACGGCATCCTCCCGTCCATCTTTCAACGCCTGGACGGCCAACAGCTCCGCCGGGTCAACGCGGCATGGCTCCTGTGCCTGGCGGCGGCCACTCTGCACCTTGCCGCTTTCGATATCCTCCAGGCCCAGGCCAGCCAGATCCTCTGCCTGATTCTGGCTGGATGGCTGGTGGCTGCGGCCGCCTCGTCGCGATACTCTGCGGCCCGGCTCAACCGGCATCTCAGCCTTTACATGTCCGCCATAATCGGCCTCTTTATCTCGGACTTCTATCTCTTTTCAAATTTTTAAACACAGGACCATCGATCAAGCAGCAAAGAAAGAGGGGGGAGGCTTTGGCCTCCCCCCTCTTTCTTTGCTGCCCTCAGCGATTGAGGCGCCAGTCGTAGTCCTTCCATTCAATATCCGCCGCCAGTCCCCTCTCGATAAGAAAATCCTTTTTCTCGCCCATATCCAGATAGCGGATCAGGGTGTCGACGACCCCCTCCTGACCGCCGAAGTCGGGCCGGTACCACTTGAAGATGGGAGAGAGGCGCAGCAGGTTTTCCTGCGGCAGGATCTCCACCTCGGGACCGTTGATAAACCCCGCTGCCGCCAGGTCGAGCTGGTTATCGAGATGTTCGGGCCGGTAATAATTGATCGGCGGGCAGGACGAACTGGCACAGACCAGGGTGAAATGAATCCGCGGGTCGGCAGGCAGCACGAGGTGTTCGGTCCGATGATCATCTCGCGAAAACCGGTGAAACAGCCCGTGGGGAGGGCGGCGGTTGCCGCGCAGGATGCCGTGTTCGATATCGTCGGGCGCAAACACCATCCCGCCGACCCGATAGCAGATGCGGGTAAAAAAGTCCCGCACCTCCTTGACGCTTTGCTTGACCTGCAGCTCGATGACCCCGTGGATGACCAGGGTGTTGTAGATGTTGATCCAGAAAGCCAGGCGGTCCTCCCGGCTTTCCAGGGAAGCCAAATCGTAACGGTCAAGCAGGGCGGCATCGGCAACATACTGACGGTAGGCTTCTGAATCGCGCATGGCCGCATAGTCGACCTTGCCGTGGTCCAAATCGTAGAATTCGCCCTTGAGCCGGTTGATGTCGCTTCGCAAATGGGCCGCCACATCGAGTTCGAGAGCCTTTTCCGAAGCGGGGCTGTCGTTGAGAATGATCTTGTCGGCCACCGTACCTCCTCCCTGTCGCAGCATGCCTCAAGCTTACCTTCAACGTTACCAGAGGCGGAAAAGCTGTCAACGAAAGCTCAGTAATCGACCTTCCCCCTCCCCGCCTTGACCCCTTTGCGCTGTTTCTTTTTCTCGAGACGCTTCTCCCGCGAGCCTTTGGTGGGACGGGTTGCGACCCGCTTCTTGCGCCTGCGGTTGAGGGCCAGCAACCGTTGCTGGAGACGTTCGAGGGCCGTCTGCCGGTTGACGAGCTGGGAGCGCGATTCGCTGGCCGTTACGATGATACCGGTCGGCAGATGCAGAATACGCACCGCCGATTCGGTCTTGTTGCGTTTCTGCCCCCCGGCCCCCGAAGCCCGGTAAAGGCTGACCACCATATCCTTCGGGTCGATGTGAATTTCTTCCGCCACCTCAAAGCCTCTCAATTCTGGAAATTTATCTGTATTCATGTTAGAAGAGATGATGCCCCAGAAGCAAGCCAGAACTCATCCTTTACCATGGAGACAGCCCATATGAGCCACTTTGCCCTGACCATCATCGGCCGCGACCGCCCCGGGATCGTTTCCCAGGTGACTGAAATCCTCTACCGCAGCGGCTGCAACATCGCCGATTCGAGCTGTTCGATCCTCGGTGGCCAGTTTTCCATGATTCTGATCCTCTCCAACCCCGAAATCAAGGAGAAGAGCGATTTTGGCGAAGCCTTCGCTCCCCTTGAAGAAGCCGGCCTGTCTGTTTTTTTACGTACCCTTAAGCCGGGGGGAGAAATCCGGCCCCATCTCGAAGGGGAAATCTACATGATTTCGGTGTACGGCGCCGACAAACCGGGGATCGTCTACCGCGTCGCGAATGAACTCGGCAAGCGGCAGGTAAACATTACCGACCTGAACACCAAACTGGTCGGCAGTGACGCCCGTCCCGTTTATGTCATGATGCTCGAAGCGGTTCTGCCCGCAGAGCTGTGCGAGGAAGAACTCGTCGCAGCAATGAATTCTCTCAAGGACGAACTGCAGGTCGATATCTCGGTTCGCTCCATCACACCGGTGGAGCTGTAACCGATGGCTGTACGGGAAATCCTTCTCTACCCAGACCCGCTTCTTAAAACCGCGTGCGAACCGATCGATTCGTTGGATGACGCAACCGATGCCCTGCTGCAGGACCTGATCGACACCATGGTCGATGCCGGCCATTCGGTGGGGGTGGCGGCGCCCCAGATCGGTGCCTTGCGCCGCGCTGTGGTGGTCGACGTGTCCAAAAGCAAACTCGGCAGGGACAACAACCATGGCCTGCTGGTGATGGTCAACCCGGAAATCCTCGAATCGGAGGGAGAAAAGACCATGCGCGAGGGGTGCATGAGCGTCCCCGAATATACCGGCAATGTCGTCCGCGCCGAAAAGATCGTCGTCCAGTTCCTCGACCGCCAGGGATGCGACCAGGTGATCTGCGCCAGCGGCTTCGAGGCGGTCGCCATTCAACACGAACTCGACCATCTCGATGGCCTCCTCTTTCTCGACCGGGTCTCCAATCTCAAAACCGATGTTTTCCGGCGCAAAGGCTGACATCGCCGAAGCGCTGAAGCAGGCCCGGCATGCGTTATCTCAACGTAACGTCGACAGCGGGAAAATGGACCACAGTTAGAAAACAGGATGAACCAATCGAAACACCCGCGCCCCTTTCGCATGCGAAAGGGGCGCGGGTGTTCAGTCTTTGCTTAGCGATGACTAGGCCTCGATCGCCCTCCAGGCATTGCCAATA
>CALZIC010000289.1 GCA_945787285.1 uncultured Desulfuromonadales bacterium | reverse complement strand
GGCGAACTCCTGCTCGAAGGCTTCGCTGACGGCGGCAGCGCCGGAGGCCAGACCACCCGTCCCCGTACAGATTAGAACTTTTATTGCTTCAGCTTTCGCAGCCATATTGTTTCATCCCCACTCGGTGAATGGTTGGAAAATCGTGAAAACCCTTAGTCCATAGCCTGGTATTTTGCGATGACCTCGTCGGTCTTCTGGACCGTAATACTGCCGTAGGTATCGTCGTTGACCATGATGACCGGCGCCATACCGCAGGCACCGATGCAGGCCACGTACTCGGCAGTAAACTTGAGGTCTTCGGTGGTCTCGGCATGGCCGATCCCGAGGCGCTCGGCAATGGTATCCCCGATTCGCCCGGCACCTTTTACGTGGCAGGCGGTCCCCATGCAGACGCGGATGATGTACTTGCCGCGAGGCTTCAGATGGAACTGGGCGTAAAAAGTCAGAACCCCGTAGATCTGGCTGGCGTAGACATTGAGTCGCTCGGCCACCAGGTGAACGGTCGGTTCGGGGATGAAACCGTAGTGCTCCTGGATCCCCTGAAGCACCGGCATCAACGCGCCCTTCATGTCGATAAACTTGTCGATAACCGCGTTGGCTCCGGTCAGATCGACTTCTTCTTCTACTTCTACGCTTTCAGCAACGTCGCTCATAGCGAAAACCCTTTCGTCTCCTGATTCGTTACCTGTCGATTTCCCCAAGCACGATGTCCAGGGTACCAATAACGGCGACAACGTCAGCGATCATCCGCCCTTCGACCATCTGCGGCAAAGCCTGAAGATTTACGAAGGAGGCAGGACGAACCTTCATCCGGTAAGGATTTGGAGAACCATCGGAGACGAGATAGAAGCCGACTTCTCCCTTGGGGTTTTCGACACCCTGGTAGATCTCGCCGACTTCGGGCTTGGGCCCTTCGCTGATGATTTTGAAGTGATGAATCAGGCCCTCGATGGTGTTGACCGTGTCCTGCTTGGGCGGCAGACAGACCTTGGGGCAGTCGGCAAGGACCGGCCCGGGCTGAAGCTTGTCGAGGCCCTGGCGGATAATATTGCAAGACTCGCGCATCTCGAGGAGACGAACCTTGTAACGGGCCCAGGTGTCGCAGCCATCGTCGACCATGACCTTGAAGTCGTAGTTCTCATAGCCGCTGTAAGGATCGTCACGACGAAGGTCAAGATCAACCCCGGAGGCCCTCAGTGCAGGACCAGTGAGACCCATATCGATGGCGGCTTCGCCACTGATTTCGCCAACACCCATGATCCTCTTCTGCCAGATTTTATTGCCGGTCAGAAGACCCTCGTAGGTATCGACATGCCCTGGCATGGCGTCGATAAAATCGCGGAGGTCATTCTCAAAGCCATCGGGCAGATCGGCAGAAAGACCGCCGACGCGGAAATAGTTGGAAGTCATCCGGGCACCGGAGAGCTTTTCGTACATGTTCATAATATGCTCCCTCTCACGGAAGCAGTAGATGAACACGGTCATGGCGCCGATATCGAGGGCATGGCAGGCCAGCCACACCAGGTGGCTCTTGAGCCTGGTCAGCTCGGCGAGCATCACTCGAACGATCTGAGCACGCTCGGGAATCTCGTCGGTAATCCCGAACAGCTTCTCAACAGCCAGCACATAACCGAGGTTGTTATGCATGGGCGCCAGGTAATCCAGACGGTCGGTCAGCGGGAGCACCTGATGATAGGTGCGGTTTTCGGAAAGTTTTTCGGTCCCCCGGTGCAGGAAGCCGATGTGGGGCGTAGCCTTCTTCACCACCTCACCGTCGAGCTCGAGGACTAGTTGGAGCACCCCGTGGGTCGAGGGATGCTGGGGCCCCATATTTACGGTCATTGTTTCGGTCATTGCCATCGTCTTTGCCTCTTCTTTGGAAAAGGTGGTTCTCGGTAGTCTTGCCTACTTAAGCCGTCCCTGGTAAGGCTGGCGGCCGGGCCCCTGCAGCGGATAGTCCTTGCGCAAGGGGTGTCCTTCCCAGTCGGCCGGCATAAGAATGCGGCGCAGGTCCGGGTGGCCCGCAAAGGAAATCCCGAAGAGATCCCAGCACTCTCTCTCGTGCCAACTGGCGGTGCCCCAGACACCGGAAACCGTATCGACCACGGCATCGGACTCTTCGACGGGAACCTTGATCCTCAGCCGGTCTTTCGAGGCAACGTTCATGAGATGATAGACCACCATGAACCGGGGAGCCTGACCGAGATAATCGACCCCGCAAAGATCAACAAGAAGATCGTAGCCCAGCTCTTCTTTCAGAAAAGCACCGATGGCAACGATATCTTCTTTTTTAACCGTAATGGTTGTCTCACCACGGAACTCGACGACATCCAGAACGGACCCCGAAAACTTCCCTTTCAGCTTGCCAACTGCAGCATGTTCACTCATCTTTATATCCCTATCTCAAAATCGAAACGAACAGACGGGCACCAGGATCAGGCTTCACTAATTCTCTCGCCGACACCGATGGAGGCACCGAAAGAATTGCGCTCCTTCATGATTTTATCCTGAAGCTTGATAAGTCCATAAAGGAGGCCTTCGGGGCGGGGCGGGCAACCGGGAATATAAACGTCGACCGGCAACTCCTCATCGATCCCCTGAACAACGCTGTAGGTATCGAAAACGCCCCCGGAGCAGGCGCAGGCACCCATCGCGACAACGTACTTCGGCTCGGGCATCTGCTCGTAAATCACCTTGATAACCGGCAGCATCTTCTTGGTTACCGTGCCGGCGATAATGAGACAGTCTGACTGCCGGGGCGAGGCGCGGAAGATAATCCCGAACCGGTCGAGGTCGAAGCGAGCCGCGCCGGTGGCCATCATCTCAATGGCGCAACAGGCCAGACCAAAAGTCATCGGCCACAGCGATCTGGATCGGGACCAGTTGACGAGCTTGTCAAGACTGGTTGTGATGACGTTGTTTCCCAGCGTTTTATCTACTCCCATTCCAGCGCTCCTTTTTTCCAGACGTAAACGTAACCGACGAGCAGGATGACAATAAACACGCCCATCTCGATAAATCCAAACATCCCGAGCTTCTTGAACACTACCGCCCACGGATAAAGAAAGACCGCCTCGATATCGAAGAGGATAAAGAGCATGGCGATAATGTAGAACTTGACCGGAAAACGCTGACGAGCCGTCCCCACGAGAGGCATACCGCACTCATAAGGAGCAAGCTTAACGGCGCTCGGCTTTTTTTGCCCGACAAGAAAGGAAAAAACGGTGGACCCCACAGCAAAAGCCACGGCGATGCCAATGAGGACGAGTATCGGCAGATAACTCTCAAGCATAAATTTTGCTCCTCCCAATAGAAACGATAGAAACGGTGTCTTTGCGGATAGCGTTTACGATACTTTGCGGTCTGCAAGTTAAGACAAATCAAATTCTTTGTCAAGGAAAAAATACAGTATACAGTATGCACTAAACGGGGAGATGAATTTAGCTAAAACGGGGATTTAGATAACGAAGACGTGAGAAATAGCCCCTGAGAAAGGGGGCCGATTGGGGCTTAAAAAATTAGGCCGGCCAAAGGCCGGCCTAATCAACCAACAACTACTTGCGAAGGGACTCGAGCTTGTTCATCGCCCCGAGCAGCAGACCCAGGGCGATAAAGGCCCCCGGGGGAAGGATCATCAGCAGGAAGGGCGGGTAATCGGCCCCGAACAGGGAGAGGCCCAGCAGGGTGCCGCTGCCGAAGAGCTCGCGCACCGCGCCGAGCACGAACAGCGCCAGGGTGAAGCCGAGCCCCATGCCGAGCCCGTCGCCGATGGCCGGCAGCACGCCGCGCTTGGAGGCGAAGGCTTCTGCGCGGCCGAGGATCAGGCAGTTGACCACGATCAGCGGGATGAAGATGCCGAAGGCCTCCATGCACAGCTGCACCACGGTGACGAACGAGGCGATGATCACGATAAAGACCGGGATGCGCACCTGGGCCGGGATCACCTTGCGCAGCAGGGAAACGACGATGTTGGCGCAGATCAGCACGAAGGTGGTGGCCAGGCCCATGCCCAGGCCGTTTTCGGCGCTGGTGGTGACCGCCAGGGTGGGGCAGAGCCCCAGCATCAGCTTGAAGACCGCGTTCTCGCGCCAGATCCCCTTGTTGAACTCTTTGACTACGCTCATTGCGCCACCTCCACATCGGCCACCACCTCGTTGCGATGGTCGCGATAGAACGTCAGTCCTTTGGCCACGGCGGTGACCACCGCCCGCGGCGAGATGGTCGCCCCGGTGATCTCGTCGAACTGGCCGCCGTCCTTTTTCACCCGCCAGTCGACCCCGTCGAGGCCCTTGCCTGCGAACTGCTTTTTGAACCAGTCCTCTTCGATCTTGTTGCCGAGCCCGGGGGTTTCGGCATGGGCGAGGATCTCGATGCCGGAAACCGTGCCGGCCGGGTCGATGCCGACCATGATGGCGATGTTGCCGCTGTAGCCGTCGGGGGCGACGACCTTGAAGGCGACCCCGGAGAGCTCGCTTTTCATTCGGCCGCGGTAGAAGATGCGCTCGACGTCCCGGCCCTTTTTGTCCTTGCCGACCACCAGGCTGACGGTGTCGGTATCGGGGCTGTTGTCGATCGGCGGCAGCACGGCCTGCAGGGCCTTGAGCATCTCAAGCCGGCGCTGCTCGGCGATCGGTTCGCGGGTGACCGCCTCGACCAACGACAGGATGAGGCCTGCGCCGGCGGCGATCAGGGTCAAAACCAGGGCGAGTCTCGATATCTCTTTCATGCTAGGCCTTCTCCGGGACGTACCCGAACTTGGTCGGACGGGTGAAGCGGTCGATCAGCGGGGTGGCGGCGTTCATCAGCAAAATGGCGAAAGAAACCCCTTCGGGGTAGCCGCCGAACAGGCGGATGAGCACGGTCAAGATGCCGCAGCCGACGCCGAAGACCACCATCCCCTTGGGGGAGACCGGCGAGGTGACCATGTCGGTGGCCATGAAAAAGGCGCCGAGCATCAGGCCGCCGGTGACCAGGTGAAACAGGGGGTTGGGGTAGCGGCTGGGGTCAATCAGCCAGAAACAGCCGGAGAACACCACCACGGTTCCCACATAGGTGAGCGGGATGTGCCAGGTCAAAATGCGCTTGTAGAAGAGGTAGGCGGCGCCTGCCAGCAGGGCCAGGGCCGAGACCTCGCCGAGACATCCCCCCATGTTGCCGAGAAAGTAGCTGCCCATGCCGTTTTGCATCGCCTCGGGCATCTTGCCGGTCATCATCACCGCGGTCTTCCACTCGCCAAGCGGAGTGGCGGCGGTGACCGCGTCGAGGCCCGAGCCGAGCGGGGTCGGCGCGTTCCAGCTGGTCATCTGCACCGGAAAGGAGATCAGCAGCACCACCCGCGCCACCAGGGCCGGGTTGAAGGGGTTCTGCCCGAGTCCGCCGTAGACCTGCTTGCCGAGGGCCACGGCGATGACCGAGCCGAGCAGGGCCATCCACAACGGGCAGGAGGGCGGCAGGTTGAGAGCGAGCAGGATGCCGGTCAGAACCGCGCTGCCGTCAGAGACCGCGTTGGGCCGCGCCATCATCTTCAGGCACAGCAGCTCGACCCCGGCGCAGGCCAGCGAGCAGACCAGCAGCAGCACCAGCGCCGGCAGACCGAAAAAATAGACCGAAACCGCGCAGGCCGCGCAGGCCGGCAGCAGGGCGTAGATGACCGCCCGCATTACCTGGTCGGTGGTCTCCCCGGAGTGGATATGCGGGGAGGAGGAGAGAAATACCTGTTTGTCCACGTCAGAGCTTCCTTCTCTTGGCCAGAATGGCGGCTTTGCCGCTGCGAATCGCCTGCACCAGGGGGATCGCGGCGGGGCAGGTGTAGGTGCAGCAGCCGCACTCGATGCAGTCCATGGCGCCGTAGCCTTCGGCCTCTTCGACCATGTCGAGGCGGGAGGCGGCGGCGATGGCGGTGGGCAGAATATGGGCGGGGCAGACCCGCACGCAGCGGCCGCAGCGAATGCAGGGCCCTTCGGGGCGTACCGAGAAATCCCCTTCGCGGAAGATCAGCAGCCCCGAGGTGCCGCGGGTCGCCGGAACCTCAAGGGAGAGCTGGGTGTTGCCCATCATCGGCCCGCCCATGATGATTTTGCCAGGCTCGCCGACCAGCCCGCCGCAGACCTCGGCCAGGTGGGCAAGGGGGGTGCCGATGCGGATGCGCAGGTTCTTCGGCTCGGCAATGCCCGGGCCGGTGACGGTGCAGATCCGCTCGATCAGGGGAATCCCGTCGCGGACCGCATCGGAGACCGCGGCGGCGGTGCCGACGTTCTGCACCACCACGCCGACATCCATCGGCAGGCCGCCGGA
>CALZIC010000288.1 GCA_945787285.1 uncultured Desulfuromonadales bacterium | reverse complement strand
ATGTGGTAGCCGGAGATGGAGATGGAGTTGAACTTGGGCATCTTCTGGCTGGTGTACTCGATGATGTCGGAGATAATCCGCATCGAGGGCTCAGGCGGGTAGATGTAGGTGTTGCGGACCATGAACTCTTTGAGGATGTCGTTCTGGATGGTCCCGGCCAACTTGTCCTGGGAGACCCCCTGCTCCTCGGCGGCCACGATGTAATTGGCCATGATCGGCAGCACCGCGCCGTTCATGGTCATCGAAACCGAAACTTTGTCCAAGGGGATGTCTCCGAAGAGGATCTTCATGTCCTCGACCGAATCGATGGCCACGCCGGCCTTGCCGACATCGCCGACCACGCGGGGATGGTCCGAGTCGTAACCGCGGTGGGTCGCCAGGTCGAAGGCGACCGAGAGGCCCTGCTGGCCGGCGGCCAGGTTGCGCTTGTAAAACGCGTTCGACTCTTCGGCGGTGGAGAATCCGGCGTACTGGCGCACGGTCCAGGGGCGGCCGGCGTACATGGAGGCCATCGGCCCGCGGACAAACGGAGCCATACCGGGCAGGGTGTCGGCCGTCTCCAGGTTCTCGACATCGGCCTTGGTGTACAGGGGCTTTACCTGAATACCCTCGGGGGTATCCCATTGCAACTTGGAAAGATCGTCAGCCTTGGTCTCCTTCTTGACCTTCTCTTCCCAGTCGCCAATGGTTTTCTTTTCAAACTCGCTCATAGTCTGACCCTCATTTACTGAGTTCCACTGTTTGCTCGGGCTCATTGATACCAGGAGCCGGAGCATCGAAAATCAAGGAAGGGCCGCGTCACAGAACCGACCCTCGCTTACTGCGAAATCGGCTGATCGGCCCATATCCTCGACAATTTTCGACAAATAGCCCTGCTATTCGCTCTCAAATTCTCGAAAATCTGGTCTCGAACATCCGATTTCTCGTTACGGTCCGTCAAGTCCGACAGCCTCCTATAGGATATAAGAATCCCTCCCGAGTCGTTCCGGCTGGGGAGGGAGAAGTATCGGTCGAACTATCGCGTGACGACGGCCAGCACCTGCACTTCGTTGTCGTCGTAGGAAAGGAGGCGGTGACGCAGGGACGAGTCGAAATAAATGGCATCCCCCTGCTCAAGGAGGATTCGATCCTCATCCAGAATGATCTCGGCCTTCCCTTTGAGAATCAGCAGAAATTCTTCGCCGTCGTGGTTGTACAGCGTCTCCTCATCGGCCCGTTCGGAAACGGTGACCAGAAACGGCTCCATCTTCTTGTTGCGCTTGCGGAACGACAACGCCTCGTAGGTGTAGCCGTGACCGGTACCCGCCTTGGAGATAACCCGGCTGATGACACGGCGGCCGTCACTGCGCACCACTTCGTAGCGCCGCTCCTCCTCCTCTTCCTCGAAAAAATGCCCCATTTTAACGTCGAAAAAACGGGCGATCTTGGAAAGTGTTGCAATCGGAGGGGATACGTTGTTATTCTCGATCTGAGAAATCAGGGCGGGGGAGAATCCGGTCTCGCGCGCCACGTCCTGCAAGGTCAGCTTGCGAGCCTTGCGCAACTTCTTGATCTTTGCGCCAATTTTATATTCCATCAAAAGAACCCAATCGTAAAAATAAAAACCGGTTTTATTCCTGTGGATATATCGGAAATGGTTAAAATTGTCAACAAAAATTGTTTATCCAAGATAAAAACATTTATTTAAAGTAAAGGCGTTTTTAGTCCGACCAACGGATCAGGCAGCCGCCTGCCCCCTCCCTAACCCCTCGGCCTTCCGCAAATTATCGTTTTCAACCGGCCCCTGACCGGGCGTTTCGCCAGCCGGGTTGGTTTATCCATATTAAAAGACCTCCCTTCTCCTTGCCGGGGTGGCACTCGATGCGTAGCATGTTGACTTTTTTTCGCCGATCCACTAATTATAGAGGGTGGTGAAAACCTCCTCAGGCATTAGGGGCCACCTGCCCTTCTCCCCGTTTCCCACGATCTTAAACCCTTTGGTTGACCATAGAGGATACTCATTGTCTAAGCCCGCCTTAAACCTGCCGATGGGACTGCGCCTGTGGCCCCAGGCTACCGAATTAGGTCAGACCCTGTTTACCGAAGGATACAGCTTCGCTCCGCTGGAAAACACCACCGACTCCTTCCGGTTTTCCATCATGGTTGATGCCTGCAGAATCGCCCCCGTACTCAAGGCGTTTGCGCCGACCCTTCCGGAAGAGACTTTTTTCATCCTGGAATTCTACCAGGGCGGACAAAAGACCGATGACGGCGAGACCCCTGCGCCGACGATCTACTATTCGCCCTACCTGCCGACCACGGAGATTCTCGAGACCATCGAGCCCTTTCTCGACCGTCTCACCCATGACGGTTTTGTCGGATTCGGCCTGGCCAACAATCGCGAGGGGGTGGAACTCTTCTTCTCCGAGGAGAAGGTTCTCTCCTGCTTTACCGGCAACCATATCCGGGTGATGGACATTCTGGCCCGACAGGGCATTCTGCACCGTCGCGACCTGGTCTTTCCCACCGACTTCGGCCACGACCACCTCTCCCTGCTCTGCCACTCGAAAAACGAACTCCCCGCCGAGTTCGTCTCCATGAGCGAGACGGAGCTCGATTACGCCACCTTCTGCGTTGAGCTCACCGAACTGCTCGACATGTATCCGGTAGAGGACGATTTCTCCTTCTTTCTCTCCAAAAAGGAGCAGGATCTCATCGAAGCCCGGCTCTCCGAGCACGAAGACTATACCGAATTCTGCGAAGAAGATTTCGGCAGCCTCCTTCTCGACTGGAACGACTTTGTCAGCGAGTGCGAAAATGCCTTTCAGGGGGACCTGTGGGAGTACCGCATGGGCCTGAAGCTCCGCGACATGATACAGTACGTTATCGATGGCATCCCACCCGCCCTCGACGAAAAGATCACCGAGATCATCTCAGAGGCCGACCAGAAGTTTCAAAAGAACCTGGTCGATCAGAGAAAGCGGCTCGACCCCCCTTCCAGCCAGCCGGTCCGCGACGACCGGTTCTGGTACCAGGGCATCGTTAGAAACCAGGGCGTCGACCTTCGCCGCGACCTGATCCGCCAGGGATGGTACAAACCCTAACCAACTCTTCCCAGGGGCCGGGGCCTTGCTTCCCAACCGGCCCCCATCCCCCCCGGCTATAATGATATTCCTCATCTCTGCCGTTCCCCTCGAAACATCGCTCCTGCGCCAGGCCATGAGTCCCTGCGAAGTACGCAACAGCGGAGGGCGCGATCTGTTTCTGGGCTCTATCGGCAACCTCGAAATCGGCCTGATTCACAGCGGCGTCGGCAAGGCCAATGCCGCCGCCGCCTCAACCTCGCTGATCACATTCAAGCGACCGGAGGTGGTCATCAACCTCGGTTGCGGCGGGGCCTATCCCGGCAGCGGCCTTGAAGTCGGCGACCTGGCGCTGGCCACCGAAGAGGTCTACGGGGACGAAGGCGCCCTCACCCCCGAGGGTTTTCTCGACATGGAGGCGCTGGGCCTGCCCATGGTGCAGCGCAAGGGCCTGCGCCTTTTCAACCGCTACCCCGCAGACCCCGCGCTGCTGAAAAAGTCCCGGTCCCTGCTCAGCCATTACACCGGCGATCTGGGTAAGCGACTCGGCACCGGCCCCTTTGTCACCGTTTCGACCTGTTCCGGGACCCTCGACCAGGGGATCCTGGTCGCCGAACGGACCCGGGGCATCTGCGAAAACATGGAAGGCGCCTCCGTCGCCCAGGTTTGCGCTCTCAACAACATCCCCTTCCTCGAAGTACGTGGCATCTCCAACCTCGTCGAAGACCGTGACTTCAGCCGCTGGGACCTCAAACTGGCCACCGAAACGGCGCAGAATGCCGTGCACGATCTGCTGATTCACTGGAACGAAAGGGAGGATCGGGCATGAAACGGCCATTGACCCTCGGTTTTTCCCCCTGCCCCAACGACACCTTTATTTTCGACGCCCTCATCCACCGGCGCATCCCGCTCGGAGACCTCTTTTTTACAGAGCGACTGGAAGACGTCGAAACCCTCAACACCCTGGCGACCCGTGCCACCCTTGACCTGACCAAGATCTCCTACCACGCCCTCGGCCACCTCAGGGACCGGTACGCCCTGCTCAGAAGCGGCGGAGCCCTCGGCCGCGGCTGCGGCCCCCTGCTGGTCGCCCGCCCCGGGACACGCCTCGAGTCGCTTAAAGGAAAACCGATCGCCATCCCCGGCCGGCTGACCACCGCCAACCTCCTTCTGCAGCTGTATGGCGAGGGGTTCGAGCAGGTTCACCCCATGCCTTTTCACCAGATCATGGAGGCGGTCGGCAGCGGCCGCTTCGAGGCCGGGGTCATCATTCACGAATCGCGCTTTACCTACCGCCAGCACGGCCTCACCCAGCTCCTCGACCTCGGCCAGTGGTGGGAAGAAGAGACCGCGATGCCGATCCCCCTCGGCGGCATCCTCGCCCGAAGAGACCTCGGTGAGCAGGTTATTGCTGGTATCGACGATGCCCTCAAGCGCAGCGTTCAATTTGCCTTCGCCCATCCAAAAATCTGCCGCCCCTACATCAAAGCCCACTCCCAGGAACTGGACGACAGCGTCATCGACAGCCATATCGCCCTGTATGTCAATGACTTCTCCCTCGAGCTCGGACCCGAGGGGGAAAAAGCGGTTGCCACCCTTTTCCAAAGGGCCGAAGCGCGAGGCATCATCCCTCCCTGCGACCTCCCCCTGTTCGGGTACTAGTGCCCCGTGCGGTTAATCGTGACCTCAAATTCCGGCCCTTTTGGCCGCTGTCTTCGTTGCGCCTCTTTGACTTAACGCAAGGCTAGGCCTGCATC
>CALZIC010000287.1 GCA_945787285.1 uncultured Desulfuromonadales bacterium | reverse complement strand
GGACGTTTTGAGAAAGAGGAGGGCAACTGTTCGAGCGAAGCGAGTTTTTGCCCTCCCTCAAAACGTCTGCGCAGCGCAGGGAACCCGAAGGGCAAGGAGCGGGGCGCCCTTTTTCTGCTTACTCTTTTAGGGCGAGCAAAAAGAGTAAGGCGCCGTCGGGGGGCGCGACCCCCGGGGTTTGACTTTAAGGTTGCCTTCAAAACCAGATCCAGAACCGGCGGGACTCGCCCCGCCAGGCGAGTTACCTTTCTTGACGGCTTAGTGCCCCGTACAGCTAATCCTGCCTTGTAATTCTGGCCCTTTTCGGCGCTGCCTGCGTTGCGCCAACTTGACTTAGCGCACGGCTAGGCCTTCGTTGGCGCCGCCTTGGCAGCTCCAAAAATGTCTCAGAATTCTTCGACACGATTAACCGCACGGGACACTGAAAGGAAACCAAAGAAGGCCGCCCTACCGTTTGCCCGACTCCGTCGGGTACCCTCGCTCCTGGGGTTTTTAATCCGGATGGTTGTGGACGAAAACTCGCTGCGCTCGAACAGTCGTCCACAACCATCCGGATTAAAAACTCCTCCGTTCGGCGGCACTGAAAGGGGGAAGAAAATCCAAAGTGGACGGATATAACGAATTATTGCAAAACCATCCAAAAGCCGGTGGGCCGAGCCCACCCTACAAAACCGGGACAAAATAGGCCATTTTTGCCTATTTTATCGACCCTTGGGTAGTTTAATCCACACGGCTCCTTGACTGTAACAACCCCGCTCGCCTAAACTGGAGGGAATTGTTTGCCCAGAGAAACCTACCCCCGGATCCGTCCGGGTTTTCGCAAGAAATACCGCATGTCGCCACTGCAGGATCAGAAGCCAGCCTTTCCCTGGCGCCCGATGAGCCGGGAGGAGATCGACCGTTTCGTGCGCTCGCTGTGCAGCGCCTTCGAAGTGGTCGGCGTGCAGGAAAAGCGCGGCCGGCTGATCCTCGACCGCATCGACGATCCGGCGGCGCTGCGTCTCGAGTTCCCCCCCAGAGTCCATTCCCCGAAAAAGTTCCTTTTTCCCAACTGGGAGCAGCTGTTCCGCTTTCGCCTCGGCGGCAACGTGCTGCTCGAGCCGGAGACGGCGGCCGCCCCCAGGGTCATCTTCGGTATGCACCCCTGCGACCTGCATGCGGTACAGGTGCTTGACGACTGCCTGTTCGACGGCGAGGCCGACAGCGCCTACCGGGCCAAGCGGGCGGCGACCATTTTGATCGGGGTCGACTGCACCCCGGACGAGCACTGTTTCTGCACCAGCATGGGCACCGACCGCATCTCCGAAGGATTCGACCTCTTTTTCCACCGCGTCGAAAAGGGCTACCTGGTGCAGAGCGGCAGCGAGAAGGGGGAGTCGCTCCTGCGTCGCCACGCCCTGACCGTTGCGGCGAGGGACGGGGAGCCGCCCCTGCCGCTGCAGGTCAAGAGTTGTGACAGCGGTCTGCGCTTTTCCGTCGAGTCGCTGGCCCCACTGCTCGGCGAGGCCTACGACCACCCTATCTGGCAGGACGTGGGCGATAAGTGTCTCGGCTGCGGGGCCTGCACCCTGCTCTGCCCCTCCTGCTACTGCTTCAACGTGCAGGACCGGCTCGACCTCGACCTCGAGGGGGGAGAGCGGGTGCGCACCTGGGATTCCTGCCAGTTCGACCAGTTCACCAAGGTCGCCGGCGGAGAAGAGTTCCGCGGTGACCAGGCCGACCGGCAGCGGCACCGCTTTTTCCGCAAGTACAAGTACCTGTGGGAGAAGCATCAACGCACCGCCTGCGTCGGCTGCGGCCGCTGCAGCCGCGAGTGCCTGGGCCGCATCGACCCGCGCGGGGTGTTGAACAGCCTGTTCACCGAGCAGGCCGTTCCGGAACTTCCCTCTATGCCCGGCGGTGAGTACCGTCCGCAGCTGGCCGAGTTGATCCAGGTGGCGACCCTGACGGCCAGAGAAAAGGTTTTTCGCCTGCGCCTTGCCGATGCGATTCACTACCAACCCGGCGCCTTTGTCGCCATCTCGGTCTTCGGCCTCGGCGAGGCGCCATTTACCATCGCCTCGCCCCCCGACGGCAGCCGCGAGGTGGAGGTGGTGGTCCGCTCCGCAGGGGCGTTGACCCAGGCCCTGCACCGCCTCAAACCGGGGGATACGGTGGGGGTGCGCGGTCCCTTCGGCACGGGGTTTCCCCTCGAACAGTTCCTCGGCAACGATGTGCTGCTGGTGGCCGGCGGCCTGGGGATGGTCACCCTGCGTTCGCTGCTGCTGACCATTCTTCAGCGGCGGCGGGAATTCGGCCGGGTGCTGCTTCTCTACGGGGCCCGCGATGCCGAAACCTTTTTGTTTTACGACGATTTGATGGCATGGCACCGGGGGGGGGAACTCGACTGCCGCCTGGCCGTCTCCGACCCCCAGTGCGACTGGGCCGGGGCGCGCGGAGATATCACCTGCCTGCTGCGCGACCTCGACCTCGCCCCGCAGCGGACCGTGGCGGCGGTCTCCGGCCCGGCCGGCATGTACCGCTTCGTCAACCCGCTGCTGCAGCGGTTGGGGATCGATGAGGACAAGATGTACCTGAACCTCGAACGGCACATGAAGTGCGGCCTGGGCAAGTGTGGCAAGTGCCGCATCAACGATATCTGCGTCTGCGAGTGCGGCCCGATCTTCCCTTACAGCAATGTCCGCCACCTGCGCGAGGCGATTGAGCGATGAAACCGCGCATCGGATTTTTCGACTTCACCGGCTGCGAAGGGTGCCAGCTCACCGTCCTCAACCTCGAGGAGGAGTTTCTCGAACTCCTCGAGCTGGTGGAAATCGTCGAGTTCCGCGAGGTGATGAGCGGCAGCGCCTGTGATCTCGATATCGCCTTCGTTGAGGGGAGCATCTGCCGCCCCGCCGAAGAGGAGCGCCTCAAAGAAATTCGTCGCAAAAGCAAAACCCTGGTCGCCTTGGGCGCTTGCGCCGACACCGCCGGGGTCAACGCCCTGGCCCACTTCCGCGATCTCAAGGAACTCCACCACGAAGTGTACGGCGGCGAGTATCCGCAGATGGCCACCGGGCTCCCACGGCCGCTCGATGCGCTGGTGAGCGTCGACCACCGGATTCCCGGCTGCCCCATCGATGGCCGGGAGTTCCTCCAGGTGCTTCAGGCCTTGTTGATCGGTCGGCCCCCTCAGCTGCCGAGCTATGCGGTCTGTGTCGAGTGCAAGCTGGCCGAACTTTCCTGCCTGTTCGAAAAAGGCCAAGTCTGCCTCGGGCCGGTTTCGCGGGCCGGCTGCAACGCCCTGTGCATTGCCGCCGGGGACCGCTGCCGGGGGTGCCGCGGCCAGATCGACAACCCCCGCTCCGGCCCCTATTACCGCATCCTCGAGGATCACGGTCTTTCCGCCGAGGATATCCTGGAAGAATTCCGTACCTTCAACGTCACCGGCAAGGCGGAGCGCCATGAAGATTGAAATCCCCTACCTGGCCCGCATCGAGGGGCACGCCAACCTGGTGGTCGAGGCCGCCAGCGGCCAGATCAAGGAATGCCGCCTCGAGATCATCGAATCTCCGCGCTTTTTCGAGGGGCTGCTCAAGGGGCGCCACTACCGGGACGTGGCGCCGATCGTCGCCCGGGTCTGCGGGGTCTGCTCCAACTCCCACACCCTCGCCTCGCTGGCCGCTACCGAGCAGGCCTTCGGCATCACCATCAGCGAGCAGACCCGTGACCTGCGGCGCCTGCTCGGGTTCGGCGAAATCCTCCAGAGCCACCTGCTGCACCTCTATTTCATGGCGGTCCCCGACTACCTCGGGGTGCCGAGCATCTTCCCCCTGGCGAAATCCCACCGCGAGGACTCCCTGCGTCGGCGGCTTCTCGACCCTCCCCGAGGCCCACGAACTGCAGGAACTCAGGCGCAGCCTTGTGGCGGCCTTTGCCGACCTGGAGGCGACTGTCGAGCTCTTCTCCTCCTTCGCCGTCCCGGTTTTCGAGAGGGAAACCGAATATCTCTGCCTGGCCGCCAATGGCAGCTATCCCCTGCTCGGCGACACCCTGGTCTCCAGCGATGGAGTACGGGCCCCCGCGGCCCGTTACGCCAGTGTCATCGAAGAGTACCTGGTCCCCCACTCCACGGCCAAATTCGCCCGCGCTTCGCGGGAGAGTTTCATGGTCGGCCCCCTGGCCCGGGTTAAAAATGCCTTCGACAGCCTCTCGCCGATGGCGCGCAAGGTGGCCGGGGTCCTCGGACTCGGTGCCGGCACCATCAACCCCTATATGAGCCTGGTGGCCCGGCTGGTCGAGGTGGTGCACTGCATCGAAGAGGCCATCCACACCATCGACAGCCTGCTGCTTAGCGGCCTGCAGAAGGAAGGTCTCCCCGTCCCGCAAGGCTCAGGGGCAGGGGCTGCGGCCGTCGAGGCGCCCCGCGGCACCCTCTTTCATTCCTACGTCTACGATGAAAACGGCTGTATCGAACAGGCCGACTGCGTCATCCCCACCGCCCAG
>CALZIC010000286.1 GCA_945787285.1 uncultured Desulfuromonadales bacterium | reverse complement strand
AGCTGATCGGGGTTTTGAACAGCCTCTATGAACTCCATCTACCGCTTTTGTCGGTGGATCTTCTTGATACCGAGGGGAATGGAGATTGTTCCTTTTCCCACTCACCCCGCCACAAAGAGAACGACGCTCTAACCAAAGGAGAAGAACAAAGAAAGCTCTCACCCTGATCGTTGCACTCATGCTGATTATTGTCGGTTGCTCACCGGTGAGCAAGGGAGCGAAAAAAGATATTGTCAAGCCTGTCAGCTGCGCGACGGCCGAAGGGGATATCCGATCCCTGCAGGCAGAAAAAGCCCATGTTGGAAAAAAGATCGCTGCAGGTGTAACCGCTATCGTCCCGATCGGGCTGGTGGTTAATGTCGTTACCGGGACGGAGGGAGAGCATTTCAAGGTCGCCACCGGCGAATACAACAAAATGATCGACCAGAAGATTGCCGAGATCAAGCTGCAGTGCGGCATGTGATCGACATCATTTCCAGACAGGAGTAACCATGAAATACAGCAAAACCATACTGGGCCTTCTGCTCATCAGTCTGACTCTTGTTTTCAGTTTCAGCTCCGCCCTGGCCGCCGAACCCAAATCCGCCGACGAAGTGGCCAAAGAACTTGCCAACCCGGCCGGCTCCCTGACCAGTCTCAATTTCAACCTGCAATACACCGAGTTCACCGGTGATCTACCGAATTCCGACGACCAGAACAGTACCTCGCTGATCTTTCAGCCGGTGCTGCCGTTTCCGGTCGGTAACAAGGGGCACAGGATCATTTTCCGCCCGGCCTTTACGGTGCTCTTCGATCAGCCCCTGTTTAATCCTGCCAAAATGGACTTCGACAATGCTCACGCCAACCTGGCCGACAGCGGTTTCGACCTGGTCTATGCCGGTACCACCATGACCGATAAGAAAGACGGTTTCCTCTGGGGTGTCGGCCTGGCCGGTACCCTGCCGACTGCCTCCAATGACGACGTGGGCGGAGAACAGTGGCGTTTCGGCCCGGAACTCTTCGGCGGGGTCATTCGGGAATGGGGCCTGGTCGGCGCGCTGGTCTCCAACCAGTGGGATACCGGTGGCAGCAACGACAACGCCTACAGCACCACCACGGCGCAGTACTTCTACGCTTACGGTTTGGGCGGAGGTTGGCAGATCTCTTCTTCGCCGATCATCACCTACGACTGGCAGGCCGACAGCGACGAGGCCCTGACCCTGCCGCTGGGTGTCGGACTCGCCAAGACCACCATGATCGGCGATCAGCCCTGGAAGTTCCAGTTCCAGGTGCAGAAGTTCGTGGTGCAGCCGGACAGCTTTGGCCCTGATTGGTTGGTCAAGTTGACGGTGACACCGGTTATCCAGAATCCATTTCTGGGTCTTTTCTAAGGGCAGGATGGAACTATGAGCCAACAATTAAAGCACTTCATCATTGCAACCCTGGCCCTGGCAATCTTCGCTGTGCCGGTTCTGTCTGTTGCGGCAGAAACAGAGCCAGCGTCGGAGCGTTGGCAGTTCATCGGCGAAATTTATGGTTGGGGAGCGGAGCTCAACGCGGAAACGCCTACGGGAGATGATATCAAGATCAGCTTTAGCGACATTGTCGATAATCTCGAATTTACCGTCATGGGGAAACTTGCGGCCGTCAAGGGCAAGTGGTCGCTGGTCGGTGATTTCATCTACCTGAATATTGAGAATGACACCAATGGTACGGCAACGATCATTCGCCGCTCTGTATCGACCAAGACCAATGTGGACTTAACCGCCTATATCGGCACTCTTCTGGGTGGCTACACCGTATTTGAGACGAAGTCCACGAAGGTCGATATGCTGCTCGGTGCGCGCTACCTCAGACTTGAAGCTGATGTCAAATTCGACCTGGGCCCTTTTGAAACAAAGGTTTCCGAGTCAGGCCACAACTGGGACGGCATCGTGGGGCTGAATGCTCGAATAAATCTGGCCCCGAAATGGTTTCTGGGCTGCTACGCCGATGTCGGAACCGGTGACAGCGAGCTGACCTGGCAGGCCATGGCGGGAGCAGGTTACCAGTTCGATAAGGTCGAGGCGGTCGTTGGTTACCGCTACATGGATTATGAATTCGATGACGCGAAACTTATTGACAATCTGAACATCAGCGGGCCGTTTGCCGGGATCAGGTATTATTTTTAGGGCCTGAAAGATCTACAAGCGAGTATCTCAAAACCCAAGGAGTCTGTTGGACTTGACGGGCCGAAGCGAGAAATCGAATGGTCGAGACCAGATTTTCGAGGATTTGAGAGAAAATAGCAGGGCTATTTGTCGAAAATCGTCGGAGATATGGGCCGATCAGTCGATTTTGCAGCCGGCTCATGTTAAGCCCGACAGCTTCCTAGGAAAGGGTGAAATACAATGAAAATAAGAAGCATATATGTTTCAGGCTTAGTTGCCTTGCTGGCCCTCATCCTGACGACAGTTTCCTGGGCCACACCGGCCAAGATAAAAATGATCACGCAAAAGCCTGAAATGAAGATGACCACGCCGATTCCGGAGAACATCACCACGCCGAATAAGGTTGAGTCGTCGCTCGGCACCCTGGAATTTTTTGACGGCATCCCGGTTGGCGACACCAAAGATCTTGTCTATGACTACATGGATCGGGCAAGGGCGGTACAGGTTTACATCGACACGATTCCGGCGGTTTCGACCTACAGCCTGTTGCAGGGTCACCTGGACATGGGAGCAACTGGCAGCAACCAGATCCTGAGCTGGCAGCAGTTGGGCGACTCCAAGGGTCTGGTGCTGACCTACAACAACACCTCCCTCTATACATGGGGTTTTCTCCACCTGGACAAAGATGGTCCGACCGTGGTTGAGGTCCCGCCCGATGTGCTGGGCGTATTCGACGACGGCTACATGCGTTACCTGAGCGACTTCGGGGCGGCCGGCCCGGACAAGGGTAAGGGCGGCAAGTATCTGGTCCTTCCTCCCGGGTACAAGGGGGATGTGCCAGAAGGCTATTTCGTCGTCAAGTCGACCAGCAACGTAGTCTGGAACTTTATGCGCGGCTACGTACGGGGCAGTGTCAAAGACCCGGCCAACGTCAAGAAGTCGGCCGACAATATCGCGAACAATCTCAAGGTCTATCCGCTGGCGAAGAAGGACAATCCGCCAAAGATGGACTTCATCAACATGACCGGGAAGTACTACAACACGATCCCGCCGAACGACTTCAGCTACTTTGAGCGACTCAATGAGATCGTGCAGAGGGAGCCGATCAGCTTCATCGAGCCTGAAACCCGCGGCCTGATTGCAGCCATCGGCATCGTCAAAGGCAAGCCCTTCAACCCGGACGCCCGGATGAAGAAGCTGCTCAGCGATGCCGTCGCCATCGGCAATGCCTACGCACGCGCCAACACAGTGTTCCCGCGTGATCCCGAACAGCGCATCTACGGTCCCGACAGCGAGTGGGTTATGGCTTTCCCGGAGCGGAATGCCTTCTTCCTGAATAATGGCGCCCGCCGTTACGACGCCCGCCTGTGGATGCACTACAACGCCGTCGTCGTCACGCCTGCTATGGCCGGGATCAAACCAGGCGTAGGCTCAGATTACGGCATTGCCGGCATGGACTCGAAACATCAGCCCCTGGACGGAGCAAAAACTTACAAACTGCACCTGCCGCCCAATATCCCTGTAAAGGACAACTGGTCGGTGACCATCTACGACACCCAGACCCGTTCCATGATGCAGACCGATCAGGCGTCCGCCGGCATCAGCAGTCTGGAAGGAAAGGCCGAAAAAAATAAGGATGGATCATTCGACATCTACTTTGCCCCGAAAGCTCCCAAGGGAATGGAGAACAACTGGATCCAGACAATTCCAGCCAAAAGCTGGTTCATCATTCTGCGCATGTACGGACCACTGGAGCCGTGGCTCAATAAAACCTGGCGGCCGAGTGAGCTGGAGCTGGTGAAGTAGTTAACGAGGTGAAGGCGTGGCCGGCTGGGAAGACTGTCGATGTATGGCTCGAAAAATAGTTGAGGAGAAGATTATGAAAATGAAGTTTTTGGCAATGCT
>CALZIC010000285.1 GCA_945787285.1 uncultured Desulfuromonadales bacterium | reverse complement strand
CCCCAAACTGGCCTACGGCATCGGCAGCGTGCTCGAAAAGGTCTATACTCTGCTTAAACTCAAGGGCGAACCGCGCATGACTCGCTTTGTCGCCAAAGAGCTTTCCACCGCCCACTGGTTTGATCTCAGCTCCGCCCGGAACGATTTCGGCTACGAGCCGAAGGTTTCCTTCGACGAGGGGATAGAGCGGTTGGCAGAGTGGCTGGCTCGCAGCAAAGTCAAAAACCCTCTCGGATAAAACCGCTCCTACACACACCCGGGGGAGAGCCCTGCCGTCCTTGTGGGAGCGAATTCATTCGCGATTACGAGGTAGGGTGGATTTGAAGTCCCCGTGTTCCCCGTGGTAAAGCAAGTCTTTTGAGGGTATTAATGCGAAAGACCATACCGCTTACTTTCCCCCCCTGGACCGATCCTCCCGTCGATCTCCGCCTCGACGAGGGCCAAGTGCACCTCTGGCGGTTTTCCCTCGATCTTCCCTCCCATGAAATCAACTCCCTTCAACGGCTCCTGTCCGAGGACGAACTCGCCCGGGCCCATCGCCTGATCGATCCGCTGAAGGCCGATCGCTTCATCGCTGCCAGGGGACGCCTGCGCCAACTCCTCGCCCGCTACACCCGAACCGAACCCTCCGCCCTGAGCTTTGTCTACGGCAGCAGCGGCAAGCCGGCCCTTGAAGGGGGCTGGGAAATCGGCTTCAACTTGTCCCATTCGCAGAGTTGGGCCCTTCTGGCGGTAGCGGGCGGGTGCGATGTGGGGGTCGATCTCGAGGTGATCGACCCCAGCCTGGCGTTTGAGCCGATTGCTGCAACCTTTTTCTCAGCGATCGAAAACGCCTGGCTCGAGCGATTTGCGCCCCATCGGCGCAGAAGGGCCTTTTACCGGTTGTGGACGCGTAAGGAAGCTTGGCTCAAGGGGTTGGGGTGGGGATTCTCCGGGCCTGCAAGCTGTATCGACATGGCTGGGGGGCTGCGTGGGGCAGGGGGGTGGTCGATGAAAAACCTTCCCGTGGCCCGGGGGGTGGTCGGGGCGCTGGCGGTCGAAGAGGAGTTCTCCGACATCCGCTGCTGGCAGGGGTGACGTCCGGCTTCTTTTCTGGCAGATATCGGCCACCAGAGGGTGGCCTTTTTTCGCCATCTCTTCGCTGGTCAGTTTACGCAAGGGATAATGTTCATCTGTTGAAAGGCCCCTTAAAACAAAGGGTTGTCGGCTGTATACAGGTTGGTGCGGTGATTGCAAAATAGGGGGGACATCGCACTACGCGAGAGACTTCTGCATCGAGACACCTCATGTGTCCTGTGCAACTTAATTGTCACCAGAGAGCATCTGCGGGGAGGTAGGAATATGGAATGGATCAGTACCAAGGTCGAACTGCCGTGCGAAGGGGAGCGAGTGTTGTTGTACACCCCTTTTGAGGTCTTCGGAGACGATCATTCCTGTATCGGCAACCAGGAAGGGATCAGAAACTGTACGGTGAGTGTTCAGGGAGAGATGGTTCCGGTTTTCACCCACTGGATGCCGCTCCCACAATGGCCGGTTGTCCCTGCGGCATGACCTTCGACGGGATTGATTGCTCCGGTCCCTGTATCCGCCGGAGCAATCAATCCCGTCCTTGTTCACACTTCATCGAGCAACGCGGCAATGCGCGGGGTGCATCGCTTCCCTCCGCAGGGGCCTGACCCCGCCCCGGTTGCTTTTCTTAACCCTTCAATCGTATTGATGCCGGTTGCAATGTGTTTGAGGAAAATCTTTTTCCTTATCCCTTTGCAAAGGCAGATCGCCTTAAGTCCGTCAAGAATCTCTTCCTCGTTCATGTACTTTCCCTCGCAATCAGGGGCGGTCTCTATCACCATGGAGCCAGGGCTTTTAATGCGCCTTCAGAGCGTTGCAGGGGCCCCAGAGGGTTCTTTTTGTCGCTGGTATGGTCAATGATCGGCTTGCCGCCCCAGAGTTTGTAGATAGCCAGCCCGTTGTTCATGACGATGATCGCCTTGAACCCCCAGCCTGAGGTTTTGGTTTTTCTCCGGAAATTGAAAATGTCCAGCAGGGCATTGCCAAAACGGTCCCTGTCGGTATGTTCCACCTCGATCTCATACGCCCGGCAAGTGGACTTCATTTCGATGCATTCCTGAATCCCAGCATCCAGATCATTCTTGTCGATGACCTGGTTGGGCATGAACCGGCTCATGACATCGAGGTAATTCAGTATTTGTATGTTTGGTGTTGTGAACGGATCAAACCCGAGCTGTTTGATTTCGTCATAGGTCGTTTCGTACGGGGTGATCTGGTCGAATGCCCCCTTGGCCTCCTCGAAGTTGGCCCAAGGCGACCGGACTGTTTCATTGGCGCTGGGCAGCAGTACAGAGGTCGAGCATCCGATCAGAAATACCATGGCGACAGTTGAAATTACCCACCTTAAAATCATAACAATTTCCCTTGCTGCCAGGGCAGCTTCCACGGGGTTTTGCGGGAGGGGGAGTGGTACTCGGCGCCGCTTGTGATTGTCGTCCCGGTTGAATTTAATGATACCTTGGTTTTATGGAATTGCCAGATGCCACGACGAAAAATTGGGCGCATCGATATGGCAAATGCATCGTCTATCTGCCGTAAATAAATTTCCATGTTAAATGATCACATCCACGTAAGTTGCTGAAAGTATTAAATATCTTATTGTGGTAAGGTTGCAGGCGGAGGTCTGGACGATCGAATTCTGAAGGGGGCGGGGCTGCGCCGGAGAGGGGAGAGGGTGGTTAGATTTCAGGCTCCGATTTTTTTTCCAATGAGTAAATATGGCGTGGGTCTGTTTTCTCAGTTCCTCATGGTACTCGGTGAACGCGTGATGAAAGCTCTCCTCGATTGTCCTAGCCTGTTCCCCGGTTAAGCCGACCGGCAGGGGTATTTTGAAGACGATTTCCTTATCGTCGTAATATTTCAGCACCAGGTTCTTGATCTCCTCCTTCAGGCAATTGAGTACCTTCGGGTTGTCGTGGGTTAATTTCGAATCGATAAGCTCTTCGATTTTTTTTATATTCCATGACCGGATTCCGGGAAACTGGATGACTTTATCTGCCATGAATTCTCCTTTTAAATGGTTGCGGTCGTCAATGCAGGTGAAGTGTTTACACACCTCTCAGAGGGCGGAGCGGTCGACCGGCTACTGCGGGGCGTTTATCCAGGGCGAACCTTCGAGGCTCTGCACCTGGCGCAATTCCTCGGCGCTGAGTGACCGGTAGCCCCGAGGATAGGGCCAGCCATACCCCCAGCGGAATCGGGTGGGCCAGTAAGGGGAGCCTCCGGTGCGGACACCCTGCAGCATGATTTCGGCCACCTGGGGCTCGCCAAGGTCGGCCACGCATTTTTTCAGGGTCATGTCGGCCAGAACCCTTTCCTGAAAACTCCCCCCTTTCCAATAGGCCCGGTCATGTTCGGTACAGCACTCCAACCAGGCGTCCGTACTCACCAGAGTACCGTCAGGAAAGAAGCTGCAACCATCGGTTGTGAACGGGCTGAGGTCGCCTGGGCTCGCAGTGGAAGCCGCAAGAAGGCAATAGACGGCAATGGGAATCAAAAGTCTGGAGGTCATGCAGGCGTTTTCCATTGTGTTTAAGTGCTGCATTGGCATTCGGCGCACTTGAGTCGCCGAACTGGGCAGCGGGTTTATGGCCAAACTAAAGGATATCATAGACCTGCCCCTTATGGTCGATGTTTGATCCGACGCTGTGGTCGTCGGGCGGGCGCGGTTGACTCCTGTTGGGAGGTCATGCATACTGACTCGAATTACTCATGAAAGCTTCTACTGCAACCGCCGATGGGGGCGACTCCAGCCCCTGATGCCGGTGCGAGAGGCGCGAACAGGAGGGTATTGCCAATGAAATGG
This sequence comes from uncultured Desulfuromonadales bacterium, assembly GCA_945787285.1. GTDB lineage: Bacteria > Desulfobacterota > Desulfuromonadia > Desulfuromonadales > Trichloromonadaceae > CALZIC01. The sequence goes on along the minus strand of CALZIC010000285.1, from coordinate 3,719 downwards.
ATATGGCTTTCAATGGCCCTGGTGATTGCAGGCTGTGGCGGCGGACACTGGACGCCACCGGCCAAGACAACCGTTCAACTCGAAGAAGACCAGGCTTTTTGCCGCAGTCAGTCCGAGAAGGTCTCTTCGGCGACCGGATCCGATACGGTCATGGAGGCCGCCTTTCGGCAGCAGGGTTATGAAGACTGCCTGCTTGAAAGAGGATGGTTCATGCAGGACTCTTCGGAGTCCCGGGCCAGCAGAATGGCCAGGAACCAGACCATCACCGAGCAGAGTCAGCGGATTCAGGAACTGGAAGACGCGCTTGCCAAGGAACGGATCATTTCCGAACAGGCCCGGCAGATCCAGACACTCGAAGCCGAACTCGAAGGGTATCGCAACGCCCAGCCCACCCGCTGATTCTTCCCTCTTATTTCGTGATATTCCATCAGACCGGGAGGCCTCCTCCCGGTCTGTTCCAGTCACTTCTCCTCTTTTCCAGTCTTTGCATCAATCCTCAAAAAAAAGTTATCAACCAACCTCCTTTTTTCAGGAGGGGGGGGCTTTATTTTCCGTTTCTTGGCAAATATCCTGAAACTCCTGTAATGACAGGCGTGTTTTGGTGGACATTGAAAAAATGTTCATTTTCAGGCGGTTTGGCGTTATTACTTCTGCAGTGAAACGGGTGTTTTCTGTGCCTTGTTATTTCCGCAAACTGTGGTACGAGTTTAATAAGCTTTTCAGTAGGGAAGATTTAAAGATTAAAGAATGTGGCGCCCTGCTGAAGGGTTTCGTTTTTTTGAAATAAGTGAAAAGGTGGGTTTTCGGAACAGAAGAGGGGATAAGTCTGGACGCATTGTCCCTCCTGATGAGTGCCGGTACCGGCGAAAAATTCGGCCCGGTTGCCGGCATAAATGAGGAAATTGATATTTGGTTTAAGTTTAGTGCAAAGGAGAGCTGTGATGGGGAGGCTCGATGTCAGGGTCAAAACTGAATTTTCAGCCAAAGCCTACAGTATCGGCAAGGGCGAGGAGAGAAGAAAGAACATCATTGTCAAAGAGCTCAGCCTCAGTGGAGCCCTTGTGCAGGGTTTGCCGGATGCGGGCGAACTTTTCAGGATAAAGATGAAGCTGCCCACCGGGAGCAAGGTTGAGCTTGATGCCGAGATCGTCAGGGTTGAAAACGGCATGACCGGGCTGAGGTTGTATTATCCCGACAGTTTTACCATGAAAAAACTCTGGAGCAGCATTCGGGACGACCTCTCAGTCCACGGCATCTGCCCCTACTGCGGTTCGACAAACAGCAACGGCGCAGGCAGCTGCAGTGCCTGCGGATATTCCCTGAGTTTCGAAGACATCAACTACCTGAAGAACCATTTCAAGACAACCTTTCTTTCGCGACTGGAAAGTCGTGTCTCCAAACTCGATGCCGAGCATCTCGAAAAAATAATCAATGTCATCGATCGGGAGGTCCTTCTCAGCAAGGGGAAGCCTCCCGAAGAAGAGTTTGTCGGCACTTCCCCGGCGATGCTTGAAGTCTTCACCATGATCCGCAAGGTGGCGCCAACCGATGTCAACGTCTTGATTCTCGGTGAAAGCGGAACGGGCAAGGAGTTGACAGCCAGGGCTATTCATGAAAGAAGCCCCAGAAGGGAAAAGCCCTTTATTGCCGTGAATTCGGCTGCCATTCCTGAGGGGCTGCTGGAGTCGGAACTCTTTGGCCATGAAAAGGGCGCATTTACGGGAGCCTATGCAGCGAGAAAAGGCAAGTTCGAACAGGCGGACGGTGGAACCCTCTTTCTTGATGAAATAGGCGATCTTCCCCAGGGACTTCAGTCCAAGCTACTCCGATTCCTAGAGGACCGGATCGTCGAAAGGGTCGGCGGCCAAGGGGGAAAAAAGGTCGACGTACGCATTGTCACCGCCACCAATTGCGATCTGGAGCACATGATTGAAGAAGGGAGCTTCAGGCAGGACCTCTACTTTCGTCTCGATGGGTTCACTATCCTTCTGCCTCCCCTGAGGAATCGCGGCGAAGACAACGTGATTCTGGCCAGATTCTTTCTGGAGAAGATCAGTCGCAACGAAAACTGCCCCAGCAGAACCTTTTCCGACGAGACTCTGGAGGTGATACGCAAATATCCATGGCCCGGAAATGTACGCGAACTGATCAACAAGGTCAGGCGCGGGATTCTGATGGCTCAGGGCAGCGAAATCTGCTCGGCGGACATGGGGTTGCAGGATGCTGAAATCGAGATGGAAGAATGCCCCATGAAGCGCCAGGTTTCAAAAACGCAGAAGGAAATGATCGTGAAGACGCTGCAGGACAATAACTACGTCATCACTCGAACAGCCAAGGCTCTGGGTATCAGCAGGCCCAGCCTGTACAGCCTGATGAAGAAGTACAGCATCGCCCGGGGCAACGGCAAAGCCCATAAAGGCCTCTGACGGCCTTTAGCTCCCTCGTTTACACCTGAAGCTTGAAGCGGGACCCCACCAAGGGGTCCCGCTTTTTTGTTGCAAATTTAAGTCCCTGTAAAGACAGGCAGAACACCGGGCGCCCCTGGTGGTCTGTTTGGTTAATCGTGTCATCTAATTCTGAGTCATTTTGGTTGCTGTCAAGGCACGCCGACGCAGGCCTAGCCTGCGTTACGTCAAGGAGGTATAACGCAGACAGCGAGCAAAGGGGCCAGAATTAACAGATAGGACTAACCAAACAGGCCACTTGGCAAGGGGCTGTCAAGCTGTAAAGCAAAGCGTAAAATGCGGGTGTCCTCATTCTTTACAGGTCTAACCATAAGAAAACGCCAAGTCATTGAAAAGACGTGTAAAAAATGAATGGCACAGGCCTTGCTATGTATAATCCATAATTAATAAAACATTCTAGCCTGGAAGCCTTTATGAAGACATCGGCCATTATTCGACAACTGATCATCCTGCTCTTCTTGTTTGCCTGTCCAGCACTTGCAGAAGACAACTTCTGGGAAAACCAGACCCCTCTTCTGTGTGCCGGAAATTTCGAATATTTAGGAGTGGGAGACTGGTTTGAACATAGTGATGCCAACGCGCCTCTTTCAGGGGGGACCTGGACCGAAGTCGATGATGCATCTCTCGATCAGGTCAAGGGGCGCGCGATTGAAAACGGACTCCCCGCAGGAGATGTCGCCAGGGCCAGTGGCATCATCTTGTGGGACGAGGTTGAAGAACATAACAATACTGGTCTGAACGCCTTATCCAAGGGAAGTGTTTCTTTAATAACCAGGCAGGGGAGGTGATCTGAAACGGGTGGGTCTGAACATTGTTCTGTGTAAGAAGTGCAAACCCAAAAATGAAAAAGGAGCGGAAAATGAAAAGCAGACTACTTAGAATTTTGGGTATTTTTGTCGTGGCGCTAATGTTTGGTAATCCCGTCTTTGCGCAGCCATCTAACGTTGGTGATGACGTCATCGATCAATCGACCGTCACCGATTCCGAAGTGGACCCCGATAACGTTGATGTTGACGTCGCCAGTGGCAATGAGCTCGACAATGATACCAATGATATTGACGACTCGGGCAACAACAACGATTTACTCTCCGACAACGATCTCGACAATGATACCAATGATATTGACGACTCGGGCAACAACAACGATATCGCCTCTGACAACGAGCTCGACAATGATACCACTGATATTGACGACTCGGGCAACAACAACGATATTGCCTCTGACAACGATCTCGACAATGATACCACCGATAT
>CALZIC010000284.1 GCA_945787285.1 uncultured Desulfuromonadales bacterium | reverse complement strand
ACGGTGGCGGCAATAACTCCCCTGGAAATCTGCATGTACGGCTCGGAGCTTTCAATCAGCATCAGCGAACCGAGGGTCATCGCCACCATTCCCCCGACAGTGAGCATACCGTAGGAAACCACCTTCACCTCCAGGATGAACAAAACGATGGCCAGCAGAATGAGGAGGACTCCGGCATAGTTGACCGGCAGGGTATGAAAGGCGTAGAGGGCCAACAACAGGGCGATCGCACCGATCGCGCCGGGCAGAACGACGCCGGGTTGGGATATTTCAAAAAAAATCCCCATGACCCCAAGCATCATCAGCAGGTAAGCGACGTTGGGATTGCTGATGGTGTTGAGAACCTTCTGCCGCCATCCCATCTCGGCAACCTGCAGCACGGCCCCTTCGCTGCGTAGGGTCAGGGATTTCCCCCCGCGCAGGTAACGTTTGCCCTCGAGGCCGGCCAGCAGTTCCGACTCGCTTTCGGCAATCAGGTCGATGACCTTGAGATCGAGAGCCTCCGAAGCGGGCGTCGAGATGCTTTCGCGGACGATCCGCTCGGCCCACTCCGTGTTGCGCCCCCTTTTTTCCGCCAGGCTGCGCGCATAGGCGACGGCATCGTTGACAATCTTCGTTGTCATCGTCTTATCCTGGGCGTCCCTGGTAGGAGAGATGGAAACGGGGTGGGCCGCTCCCAGGTTGGTTCCCGGAGCCATGGCGGCAAAGTCGGCCGCCAGGGTGATCAGGGCGCCGGCCGAGGCCGCCCGACTCCCCGGCGGATAGACGTAAACGATGACCGGAATCCGCGATGCGAAAATACTCTGGATGATCTCCCGCATGGAGGTATCAAGTCCCCCCGGGGTATCGAGTTCGATCAAAAAGGCCACCGCCCCGCGTCCGTTGGCGGCGACGAGTTCGGTGTTGATGAATTCGGCCTGAACCGGGTTGATCACGCCTGCGACCCTGACCACCGAGATAAATGGCCCGGGCGCATCGCCTTCGCCCCCTCTCGCCCGAGCGGAACCGAAGGCCGACAAACAGACAATCAGCAGTAAAAAAACCAAGTTTCTCTTCATAGAGAAAGGATAACCGCCGCCTTTCAGGCTGTCAAACGGCCTGAAATACGTTTTTTTCACCGGTCAAACGAGCAGGGAAAGGGCTTGCCCGAACCTTTCAATCATGATAATTTACAAATTCGTCAATGATATGACGTTGCTTTCTTCGGGGAAAAACACCATGAAAAACCTGTCCCAGATCCTGGTCATCGATGATGAACCGAGCAACCGCGAGGCACTGACCCTCCTGCTGAGCGGAGCCGGATACCAGGTACAGTCGGCTGAATCGGGCGAGGAAGCCCTGGCCATTCTGAAACTGACCCCTTTTGAAGTGGTCATTACCGACCTGTTTCTTCCCGGGGTCAGCGGAATCGATATTCTCAAAAAGATAAAGGTCGATTCACCTTACACCAATGTCATTCTGGTCACCGGCCAGGCCTCCGCCGAAACGGCCGTCGAGGCGATGAAAGAAGGGGCCTTCGACTACATCACCAAACCGTTCAACTTCGAGGAACTCAAGGTCCAGGTATCCAAGGCCCTCGAAAAGAGCCGCCTGGTGGCCGAAAACCTCTACCTGCGCCAGCAGTTGCGGGGAAAATACAAGTTCGACAAAATGATCGGCAACAGCCTGGCCATGCAGCAGGTCTTCTCACGGATGGAAAAGATCGTGCAGACCGATTCGACCATCCTCATCCTGGGCGAATCGGGGACCGGCAAAGAACTGGTCGCCAAAGCCATCCACTATAACGGCAGCCGCAAAGACAAGCCCTTTGTTGCCATCAACTGCGGCGCCATCCCTGCCGATTTGCTTGAAAGCGAACTGTTCGGACACATGAGGGGATCGTTCACCGGTGCCACCGCCGACAAACCCGGCAAGTTCGAACTGGCCGACAACGGAACGATATTCCTGGATGAGATAGGAACCATGCCGATGCACCTGCAGATGAAGCTCCTGCGGGTACTGCAGGAACATGAGGTCGAAAGGATCGGCTCGGGCAAAAAAGTCAATTTGAACGTGCGGGTCATTTCGGCAACCAACGCCAACCTGGAAGACCAGGTGAAAAAGGGAGCATTCAGGGAAGACCTCTATTACCGCCTGAATGTCATCCCCATTCTGCTGCCGCCGCTCCGCGAGCGTCGGGAGGACATTCCCCTGCTGGCCCGCCACTTTCTGCAGAAGAGCTGCAAAGAGATGAAACGGCCCCTGATGACCATCTCTGCCCCGGCCATGCTGGCCCTTGAGGCGTACGACTGGCCAGGCAACGTGCGCGAGATGGAAAACGTCATCGAGCGAACCGTAGCCTTGACGGATGGCGAAACGATCGAAAAGGGGGATCTCCCCGCGGCGATTGGTGGCGGTACCGATGAAGAACCGCACATGGGCCTGGTCTGTCCGCGCATTCCGGAAGAAGGGGTCGATATGGTCAAGGTGATCGAAGAACTCGAACGCTGCATGATCCGCCAGGCGATGGAGACCGGCAACGGAGTCAAAGCCCGGGCCGCCAAGCTGCTGGGGATCAACCGCACCACCCTGGTTGAAAAGATCAAGCGTCTGCAACTCGAGCAGTAAATACAGGACAAAAAAAGAGGCGCTCCCCGGCGCCTCTTCGGGTTCCGGCATTGCGGAACCAGACTCTTCATATCGATGTCAGTGTTGCTTGAGCCAAGCGACTCAGGCCGGGCGGTAGGTTGAGCAGCTCCCTCGCTGGTCCAACCTGATCACCGGTTCGCCCGGCTCCACTTTGCGCCGGCACCTTCCCCCTTCGTTGTGCTTGCATCTGGCCCCACATACGACTCTTACCATGTGCCTCACCTCCTCTGAGTTTGCGTCCCCTGAACGGATAAATTAAACCACATTTATAAAAAAAAACAAAGGAGGTTTTGCGTCTTTATGCGGACAGGAAGCGTCAGCAGCTCTCAGGAGACTGAAATCATTCGGTTCTTCCGCGCAGCTGATGGGCCTGGGTGAAATAGGTGCGGGTCCCCTGGAGAAGAATCAGAAAGGAGGTAATGGCGACACTTCCGGTAATCACACACATAATGGCGATCTGGTACTTTACCGCAAGAATCGGCTCGGTTCCGGAGAGGATCTGACCGGTCATCATCCCCGGGAGAAAGACGATCCCCATCGAAGCCATCGCATTGATAGTCGGAATCAGAGCCGCACGAAATGCGCTTCGCACAGCCTCCTCGCTCGCCTGGCGGGCGCTCGCTCCAAGACAGAGAGCCGTCTCGATCTCAAGACGGCGTTCTTTCATCTCACCGGCCAGGCGTTCTGCGGCCAGAGAGACCCCGGTCATCGAATTACCGAGAATCATTCCGGTGAGGGGGATCAGGTAACGAGGGTCGTACCAGGGGGTCAGTCCAATGACCACGGTGCAGAAGAAAAAAGTGGCCGACCCGCATCCGGTAAAAATGGCTATGGCGACCACCCGGTAAAAGCGGGGCATTTTGTCTTTGACCCGCTCACCAATGACCTGTACGGCAAACCCGCCCATCACCACCAGCAACAGGAGGACCGGCAGGGGACTGTTGACGGCAAAGACCCACTTGAGGCAGTAGCCGACGACACCGAGTTGAAGCAGCATGCGCAACGACGACCAAAGCAGCTCTTTTTCCTGGCCCACCCGCCTCAGGCGGGCCAGTCCGGCCGCGCCGAAGACCAGGCCGTAAACAAGGGCCAGATCGACCATGCTGAGGTCGCTGAGCACCGAATTCATCGTTTGTCATCCGTATTCAGGAATTTTCGCAGCGAGTCACAGCGGGGATTATTGAAAAAATCCTCGACGGAACCCTGCTCGAGGATACATCCCCCATGAAGAAAGGCGATCTGGTCGCCGACCTGTTCCGCCAAGTGCAGGTCATGGCTGGTCATCAGCACCATCAGAGAGCGCTCGCGACAGATCGCCTGAAGCATCTGCCCGAGCTGAACGGCTGTGGGTCGATCGAGGGCACTGGTCGGTTCATCGAGGAGCAGCACCTCCGGATCGGTCATCAAGGTTCGACGATCGAGGGCACTGGTCGGTTCATCGAGGAGCAGCACCTCCGGATCGGTCATCAAGGTTCGAGCCAGGCAGACCCGCTGCTGCTGGCCCAGAGACAGAGTACGGCTGTCCTGGGAAAGAATGGCGGAATCGAGGCTGCACAACTGCAGGGTGTCGAGGAGTCTGGAACTTGAGCTGTCCGGGGGCTGTTCACTGCGATAGCGGAAGGGGCGCTGCAGATTCTCAAGGACGCTCCCTTCGAACATATGCGGCTGCTGCAGCACCGTTCCGATCCGCCTTCTGAGCAGAAGCGGATCGATGGTGGAAATGTCTTCCCGGTCGAGAAAGATGCAGCCGCGGGTAGGGTCTTCAAGACGGTTGATCAGGCGCAGCAGGGTGCTCTTCCCCCCTCCCGACGGCCCGACCACCACAGTGAGCGTGGCAGAATTCAGCATAAGGGAAAGGTCTTTGAGGATCTCGGCCGTGCCGCCGTCAGGCAGGGTCCTCACCTTGCAGACGGCCTCGATCGACAGGCAGCCTCCCGAAGAGTCGTTCATTCGCCCTCCCCCGTATGCCTCAACCGCTTGATAACCAGCTTCATATCCTCCCAGACATCCCTTTTGCTGGCGGGATTGCGGAGCAGAAAGGCCGGGTGGTAGGTAGGCAGCAGGGGAATTCCCTGGTATTGCCTCCAGTGGCCGCGCAGACGGCTGATGGGGGCCTGGTCGCTGAGCAGGGTCTGGGAGGCGAACTTGCCGAGGGCGACGATCATCTCGGGACGAATGGCCGCCAGTTGCCGTTTCAAAAAGGGTTCGCAGGCGGCAATCTCTTCGGGACGGGGATCCCGGTTGTCCGGAGGTCGGCATTTTTCAACGTTGCAGATGTAGACGTCGCTCCGCTCAAGCCTCATGGCAAACAAGATACGGTCGAGCAGGCGACCGGCCTCACCGACAAAGGGAACCCCCTGTGCGTCCTCCTCCCGTCCGGGGGCTTCGCCGACAAAGACCAGACGGGCGTTCGGGTTTCCCACCCCGAACACAATGTTGCTGCGTCCCTGACAAAGGGTGCAGCGCCGACAGTCGCGAAGCTCGGCCTCGATCTCTTCGAGGGTTTCGGCCCGGCAGGGCGCCTCTCCGCTGCGCTCGTCTCCGGCCACACCGTCCTGGCAGGGGGGAAGGTCTTGCGCGTCCTCGGCAAGGGGGATCTCATCGAATCCCAAAGCAGCAAGATCCTCCAGCAGAGCCCGCGCCTGGGCGACCGTTTCCATCAATTGGCGAGTGATATTTTCAGACATTCTCTCTTTACTTCGTCAGGGGGGTGCACTATCTTAAAGGTTGATTATGAATGCCGTTGACATTGAAATGAGGCCTATGATCTTCAGCACGATACTCCTTGCCGCTCTCTTTGTTCTGGCACCTTCCGATGCCATGGCCTGGGGCATCGGCGTTCACCTGCAGCTGGGGTCCCACGTTCTGACCCATCTCGAAAGTCTCCCCCCACTGCTTCAAACCTTGTTGAGCGCCCATCCCAACGACTACCTCTACGGCTGCATCAGTGCCGACATCACCCTGGGGAAAAAGTTCACCCATTACCTGCAGCACTGCCATTCGTGGCGCATGGGCAAAAAGGTTCTCGAGTCTGCCCGCAGCGCCCGGCAGAAAGCCTGCGCCTACGGATACCTGAGCCATCTGGCCGCAGATACTGTGGCCCATTCCTTTTTTGTTCCCTTCAAGATGGTGCGCACCTTCAATACCGTGCTGCTCAAGCACGCCTACTGGGAAATGCGCTGCGAAGCCCATCTCGACCCGGAGACCTGGGAGCTGGCCCGGTCGATCGCGAGGAAAAACTACAGCGACAACGACACCTTGATGCGCAGCGTCCTTTCCGACACGATTTTCTCCTTTGACACCAACAAGCGCCTCTTCAACTCCCTGCTGCTGCTCAACCGCCTGCAGCAGTGGCAGAAGGTGCTCCGCTCCCTTGACAACAATTCCAAATGGGTCATCCATGAAGAAGACGTGGCGGAATACCTCACCCTGGCAAAAGAGGCAACCCTGAGCATCCTCGCGGACGGGGAGGAAAGCCCTTTCTGGAAGGCCGACCCAACCGGCGAGCGGGCCCTTAACGCCTCCAAGATGATCCGTAAAAACCTCAATCTCCTCTGGCTCGACGGCAAACTTCCCGACACCGAAGGAGAGGCCATCCTTGCCGAGCTGAAACCGCGGTTTCGCGAAGGAATCACCCGTCCCGACGATCTGCTCGAACTGCTGTCGGTCAATTAAACCCAAACCTGCTCCCGCGGATCCGGGTTAAAGAACTCCGATCCGATCGAGAAGCTGATGGGCGACCTGGTCCTTGCTCATCAAGTCGAGCTCCTCGACATGGCCGTTGCGGTAAAGCAGACGCACCCGGTTGGTATCGACATCAAAGCCGGCATCGGCCTGGCTTACGTCGTTGGCGACGATCAGGTCGAGATTCTTGTTTTCGAGCTTTTTGCGGGCATTCTCCAACAGATCCGCGGTCTCGGCGGCAAAGCCGATCAGCTTCCTGTTTTCTTTGCAGTCCCCCAGTTCGGCCAGGATATCCGGGTTTTTCTCCAAATCCACCGTCATCGCCGCATCCGCGCCCTTTTTGATCTTCTGGTTGGAGCGCTCCGCCGGCCGGTAATCGGCCACCGCGGCGGCCTTGATCACCGTCGTGGCGGCGGGTAGCTGCTGAAGGACCACATCCCGCATCTGCCGTGCACTGCCGACCCGGTGAATTTCCACCCCGACCGGAGCCTCAATACAGGTCGGCCCGGTGACCAGGATGACCCTGGCCCCCCGCTGCCAGGCCGCGCGGGCAATGGCATAGCCCATCTTCCCCGATGAATAGTTGCTGATATAACGAACCGGGTCGAGTTCTTCGCGGGTGGGCCCGGCGGTGACCAGCACCGTTTCACCGCACAGGTTCTGCGGCGAGATGGCGCGCAGCGTCTCTTCGAAAATCGTTTCAGGATCGGGCATTTTACCCTTTCCTTCCCACCCGCAGGCCAGGTACCCGGTCGCCGGTTCCACGAAGCGATAGCCGTAGCCCTCCAGGCGTTTCTGGTTTTCCTGGTAAATCGGATTTTCGTACATGTTGACGTTCATCGCCGGCACGAAAAGCACGGGAGCCT
>CALZIC010000283.1 GCA_945787285.1 uncultured Desulfuromonadales bacterium | reverse complement strand
CCCAGAATCCTCTGGCAGGCGGCCAGGCTCCACTGGCAAAAAAGGCTCTCCGTGCATCACAAGCCGCCTCCCCGCAGCACCATGACCGTCCGGCCGGTAGCGCCGACCCTTCTCGATCGGTTTGGCATGGGCATGGCCCTGAAGTTCCTGGCCCGGCTGCCCCGGGGAGAACTGAGGCTGACCACGCCGGATGGCCTGGAGCACCGCTTCGGAAAGTCAGGAACTGAACCTTCCATCGAGATGTCGATCAAGGAGTACCGCTTCTTTCGTCGCGTGATGCTCGCGGGCGATATCGGTTTCGGCGAAGCCTACACCGATGGCGACTGGACGACTTCGAATCTGCCGGGGCTGCTGAGCCTGCTGGCGGCCAACGAGGCGGTCATGGATGATCGCAGCATTCTCACCTCGGCGATTGGGCGGTTGGTCAATTATCTCCGCCATCTGCAACGGCCCAACACAGTGAAGGGCAGCTCCCGCAATATCCGCGACCACTATGACCTGAGCAATGCGTTCTTCGCGACCTTCCTCGATCCTACCCTGACCTATTCCTGTGCGCTATTCAAAACCCGCGAGGACTCCCTGGAACAGGCGCAGCGCAACAAGCTGCAGACAATCATCGATAAGGCCGGGATTACCTCGGAAGACCATGTTTTGGAAATCGGCTGCGGCTGGGGCAGCTTTGCCATCGAGGCGGTGCGCCAGACCGGATGCCGGGTCACCGGGATTACCGTGTCGCAGGCGCAGTTGGAATGGGCCCGGCAGCGCGTTGCTGAAGCCGGGCTGGAGGATCGCATCGAAATCCGCTTTTGTGACTACCGCCATATCGAGGGCCGGTATTCGAAAGTCGTCTCGATCGAGATGCTCGAGGCCGTTGGCCATGCCGGTCTCGGGCCCTTCTTTGCCGCCTGCGATCAGGCCCTGCAGCCCGGGGGACGGGCCGTGATCCAGGTCATCACCATCCCGGACCGCAAATACACCGTCTACCGCTACAGTTCGGACTGGATCCGCAAGCACATCTTCCCCGGCGGGCACCTGCCTTCGATCGGGGCGATGGCCCGAGCGATCGGGGGAAACTCGCAGTTGAATTGGGTGGATCTCGAACAGTTCGGCCTTGATTATGCGCAGACCCTCGACTGCTGGCGCCGGACGCTGCTGGACCGCCAGGAGGAGATCATGGGACTGGGGTACGACGAGGCTTTTCTGCGCAAGTGGGAATACTACTTTGCCTACTGCCAGGCCGGCTTTGTCGCGCAGATCATCGACCTGACGCAGATTGTTCTGACCAAGCCCACCAGGTCCTGAAAACCATTCAGGGGCGGCGATGTCACCTCTAGCGAGCAAAATGCTCAATATCACACTTTACCAGGCCGGATGGTTCTGCTGCGTGCTCGGCGCCGCCTGGGGCCACCCGATCCTTGGCGCCCTCTGCGCCCTGCTGCTGGTCGGTATCCATCTACTGCTGGCTCATTCACGCAAAGCCGAGGCCTTGTTGATGCTCGCGGCCTGCCTGATCGGGATCACGGTCGACAGCGCCCAGCAGGCACTCGGCGTCTTCAGCTTCAAGGCCGATCCCGCCTGGCCGTTCTGGCTGCCGCTCTGGGTCTTTGTGATCTGGGCCCAGTTTGCGACCCTGTTCCGCTATGCCCTGCATTGGCTCTCCGGCCGCTATCTTCTTGGTTCCATTTTCGGAATATTCGGCGGCCCTCTCGCGTATGGGGCCGGCATCAGGTTGGGGGCGGCGGCCTTCGGAGAGAACCCGGTCTACAGTATCGGAGCACTGGCCATCGTCTGGGCCCTGGTGACACCCGTCCTGCTATGGATGAGTGATCGGATCGGTGATGGTGAGGGGGAGTATCGATGGTTCGGGTCGAAATGAAGGTCAGTTGAGCCAGCGGCCGACCAGGTAGCTGCACGAGGCGACCAGGGTGCAAAGCAAAGTCCCCCAGGCGATATCGATGACGACAACCTTGAGCGGCCAGTCTTTTAATGTGGCGAGGTTGGTCAGATCATAGGTGGCGTAGGTAAAGAACCCGAACAGGGCCCCCCAGACGACGGCCTTGGCCAGAGATTGTTCGGCGAGCGCCGGCCTGACCGCAAACAGGAGGATGCCGGCAATATAGATAAAATAGAAGACAAAGGCGGCCGGCCAGTTGACCACGGGGCTCAGCAGGTGAGCGAGGTTCTTCTGGTAGAGATTTTTTGCGATAATTCCCAGCCAGAGCAGGTCAATGGCAAAAAAGACCGGAATCGTCAGCAGGTAGAGCTTCAAATAATACAGGACCATAGAGACCTCCCATCATTCATACTCCATTGACCTTTTACCACGCCGGCAACCTGATTCAACCCGCTAAAATCATGGAGAAGCCTCTGAGGGCAGCCTGAACAGGGCGCTGATCTCGGCATCGATGGCCTGCCGGTCGACCAGCTGGTCGAAGAATTCGTTCACCGTGTGCCCGCACGACAGACCGAGGAGGGTTCCCAGCACCGCGCCGCGGTGAACATTGTCACCGCCGAGGTTGGTATTGGCCAGAAGGGCCTGCCTGGGATCCTCAAGATACTTGAAGGCAAGGAAAAGGACACTGGGCCAGGAGCCGCTGATGTAACAGGCCGTTGAAAACCGGCCCCCGACGATATCGCTGTCGCTGCGGGCCTTGGCGACCAGAGCTGGCAGGTCCAGGCCGAGGGTGGTTTGCGCCGCATGGGCAAGAAAACCCTGCGGCGGTTCGTTTTCCTCGCGGAACAGTAAATGATCGAGCAGTTCGACATAGGCCGCGCAGATTGCCGCAAGGGTCTCGTCCGGATGGGTGAGAAACAGATGCTGCCGGCAGAGTCTCTGCACCTCGCCCAGCGGAATTCCACCAAGCCGCTGCGCAATCGCGATAGGCGCGATGGTGACCAGCCCGCCGATCGAGGGGGTGTCATGGGTGATCCCCCCGCACCGGTCTTTCGGCTTGCCCCTTTCAAGGTTGGCGAAAAACGCCCGGTGGTACGATTCGGCATAGGTGTCCGGGTGCAGGGGGACATCCGAGGTCATGAATCGGATATAGTCATCCAGAAACCGGTCCGTGCTGTAGCGGCCGCCCGCTGCAATCATCCCCCGCATCACCACCCGCGCACAGTGCGCGTTGAGGGTGTTCTCCCCGGCTTTCATCTGCCGATGGTAGTGCTGGTTCTGCTCCCCCCAGTAGCGCCTTTTGCCTTTCAGAATGACCTCTCCGACGACTTCCCGGAGCGCACCGCCGGTTCCCTGCGCTCCCCTGCCCCCTGAAGTGGTGGAATGAAGCGCCATGATCGAGGACGGGTGATGGCTCGGCGCGGCCTCCAGCTTTTTGATACCGCCGGGAAACGCCCTTTCGATGTCCTGCGGATTGTAGTACCAGTGGACCGGCATCGCCAGGGCGTCGGCCACGAAGAGCGATCGAAGCGCTGCGACCGCTCTTTGTATTGCTCTTTCATGCTCCTGCGTCATCATACCCATTGGTATACTCCTGGAACCCCGGTCATACGCTGCCGCCCCGAGCCTTGTCAGCAACCAAATGGACTCAAACCGAACAGACACACCTAACGCAACAGGGCACCTGACTCTTTCTTTGCCAAACGGGCAATATTCTCGGCTGCACGCCGGCAGATGATGGCATAAGGAAAAGCGCCGAAGGGAATCTCGAAGACCAGCTCACAGCGGTTCGGCCCCTTCGCTGTCACTCGGTGGCCGGTCGCCGGGATGCCTCCGACCTTCCAGTGCCAGTAGACCGGCTCCTCGAAGGCGGTGATCTCAAACGGAAGCCAGAGGCCGACGACCGTCTTCACCCGCCCTTTCACCCCCGCTGAAATCAGTCGTTGCGGGCAATCGACCCGGGCCACCGAAGGGCCCCAGAGCGGCCACTGGTCGGTGTCGATCAGGATCTTCCATACGGTTTCAGCCGGGGCTTCGATTAACCTGACAACGTCCATGCACCTGACCCCACCGGTCAGGGCAGGGTTATCCCCGGGTTGTCGCTGCCGATCAGGGGAAGTATTTTTTCAACTTCGAAATAGACCAGGAATTTCGGCCCGGCGGCCGCATCTTCCTCCGGGCTCAGG
>CALZIC010000282.1 GCA_945787285.1 uncultured Desulfuromonadales bacterium | reverse complement strand
GAATGGCGCTAGTTTAAGGGGTTATCGCACGATATCTGTTGCGATGCGGGATCTCTTTCATTTCATGTCTTGGCGCGGTCATCAACTGGTAATTGTTCGGTCGTCGCTTACGACATCGGGGCTCACTTCGCCCCGGGCGTTGCCGGAGAGGCGTGTCTGTCATCGCCTCATAGAGGTTGCTGATCAACCTGAAACGCTCTGACTTACTGATCTTCGCCTGGTTTAAATGTGGCTCCCAATTACGAAGAGCTTGGAGGCTACCCTTGAAGCTCACAAGCCGAACATTAAGGTCCGCCTCTTCGGCCGCTTCGTACATCAGTCGCCGGATACAATTATAGGCGATGAAGTACATCAGAACTTCTTTTCGGATCATTTCGGGCGACTGGCACCGAAGGATATCCATGCCCATGGTCGTTTTGATGTCGCGGAAAAACAGCTCGACATCCCACCGCTTGAAGTACAGATCTGCAAGCTCTTCTGCTGGATATTGCTCGGCATCAAGCAGGGTGGTGACAATATAAAACTGCTGGGTTCTAAACCCCGCACAGGGCACCGTAACCTTGATCTGTCGTAAGGACAACTCTCCCGGAAGTTGTGCCCACGCATCTTTTGAATACGCCCGATTGGCGCTATAAATGGGTCGCTTCCACGTGATCAGCAGGTCGTCAGGTCCAAGATTTTGGTGACTACTTGTTGCCTTGACCGGTGTTCTTCGAGCAAGGGTGACGACACTGTCAACCCCCTGCTGTTGTAGGTTTGCTATGTCGAAATAACTACAAAATCCTTTGTCTGCCAGGAAAATGTCGCCTTGCTTAAATGTCTTCCACTGTTTGCGGAACAGCGGAAGCTCGTGACTTTTCTTGTTGCCGATCTCGTAGCTGAGCAAGGCGCCGCTTTCTAGCGAAAAACAGGCGCAGATACGTGCTGTTGGAAATCCGCAGCCTGGTTTTTGCGAGGAGATCTGTGGCCAGACCTCCTGGTTCGCAGGTGTGTCGGGCATGCTGATACCGGTTCCGTCGACGACAATAACCCGCCGGTTATTCAGTAAGCCGGTCTCCGGCATGTCCTCAAGTCGATCCGCCGTATGTTTAAGGATGCTCGATAGCATCTGCTCATTCAGCTTCGTGCGAGCCGAGCAATACGAGGCGGTGGAGGACGAGGGGACCTTTAGCCCTTTAATGGAGGCATAAGACTGAAGCTTGCGAATCACTTCTTTGCATCCTCCGTCCGCATCAAGAACCTGACTGAGGAAGGCCCAGAAGGTGTTCTCCTTGGAGAAAAGCCTTTGGCGACTCATAGCCCCTGACCGCTCCGGCTTGAGAAGCGAGCGGGGGATAAATTTCTCAAAGACCTCGCCGATTTGCTTGAAAGACTTTTGCTGCAGCAGGGCCATCTTTTCCCCAAATTTCTTTTGGGCTGATCGGGGCTTCCTACGCAAGGTCTGAAGGTGAAAACCTGGGAACATTGGCGTTGTATTTCTCATGGGACATTATGCCATTTTGAGCCAATATTTTCAGGTGCTTTCCCATGCAATGAGTGCTTAAACTAGCGCCATTCAGGTCTGTCCCCAGAGCCAAGCGAGGCTGCAGATTGGCGCAGAGATTACGGAAAAGGGCCGTTTGCGGATGCAAACGAGCTCAGGGACCTGCCAGCAACGCCGCCCCGGCCTGGGGCGGCCCCCCGATGCCGAACAGCCAGAAAATCAGCAGCAGCACGAAGGTCTGTATAATCCAGCCAACCAGGCAGACGCCGACCGCCCTCCAGGTGCTTTTATAGTCCAGGGCCTGGCGCACGGCGATCACCATCAACCAGGCAGACGCCGACCGCCCTCCAGGTGCTTTTATAGTCCAGGGCCTGGCGCACGGCGATCACCATGGCCACGAGCATCCAGATTCCGGCCACCAGGTTGGCGATAGCCGCCAGCCCGGGGATAATGCCGAAAATGCGGATAACCCCGGGGGAACTGGCGAAGCCGATGGTGCGCAGCAATTCCCCGGGGTCCGATTTGGTCTGCGGTTCGGGGAACAGCCGGGTGCCGATGAAAAAAGTCAGGTAGGCCCATATTCCCCAGCTGATCAGGGCGGCGAGGGTGATGACCAACAGACCGGCGCTCCCCCCCTCGGAAAAGCCGCCGATGCCGGCAGCCAGGCTGGACAGGATGACCACCAGCCCTGCGTGTCCAAGGGCGTCACGATCGGCCTCCACTTCCTCGTAAAGCTGAACATCGAGGCGGGCGGCCCGCAGCATGCGGGCCCAGAGCAGTGCAAAATCCATGAGAGACCCCCTTTATTTATAAGGCTCTAGACTAGCAGGAAAGCCCAGGAGAATATTGCAGGTTCTCTGTAACCTGATTCCGGGAGATCGGGGCGGGAGAAGAGTGTAAGGGCTTGGCCTGAATAAGTGTTTTCAAAAATCTGAGGCGCACCCATAGGTTCGTCGGTGATTTTTGGAACACTCAGGCTGGTCAATGACTTGCGCTATTGCCCAGTCAGAACTCCCGGATTCAGGTTTAAGTGTAGAGGATAGTTTTGAAAATACCAGTCAATGGAATGCGCTGGCGCGGACCGCAAGAAGCGACGTTTGGGATTGCGCATGGTGGTAACCTGGGGATATAAGGGATAAGGCCAAAGGATCGATAGCAGGTTGTTATATAGGCCCCATTTTACCCCTGAAAATCGATCTACAAGGGCGAAAAAGGGGCTCAAAACAGGACTTTTCTTTTTCTTTTCAAACAGTTGGCAGGGCCCGACCCCGAAGACTTGATTGCCCTATGAAATAGGGGGGCCTGAGGGGGGTCATCTGCCCGCCCCTATTCCCTCGGCGGTTTCTCGATGACGAGCTCGTAGAGCTTTCCCTGGTAGGCCACGCGGTATTTGAGGGCGCCGGTCTTGAGATAGGCGTTGAGCCTGTTGCTGGTGTCATAACCGCGATAGGTGATGTAGCTGTAGCCACCGTTCTTCACAGCGGTTCCCGGTGACGCGATGGCGCCGGCGATGTCATTGAAGATCCCGCTCTCCATCTCCGTGCGGCTGATTGTAAAGACGGGGAGTTTCGATTCGGGCTCCCCTGGCTCGACAAGGCGGGCGGTCAGGGTCGGGTCTCTCGGAAAGTAGCCGGCGTCCTGCATGTCCCTGTTAGCCGCCAACCGGGCCTCTCCGTCATTCATGCCCGCGGCGAGGTGGCTCCGGTAGAAACGATCGTAGTCCGAGCGCAGCGCCCGCAGGTGCTCGATCCGCTCCTTCCGGCTCGCCTTCTCCAGCACGCCGGCGGGAACCCCGGAGGGATAGTGGTCTTCGTACTCCGAGCCCGCTGCCACAAGGTCGGTCTCCTTCGTCTGGTGATCCCAGGCGACGACGGCGCAGGGAATGCCTTCCGGTCCGGGCAGGGCGAGCAGCTCCACCTGGCCGCGCAGCCGGTCCTCGTTGAGCCCCTGCATGCGACCGCCCTCCTTCCGCCAGCCGTCGGCCTCCTCGATGCGGCCGGTGGCGTTGTTCCACCAGCGGAAGATCCGGTAGGATGTGGCCGTCGGCTGCGAGCGGATGGAGACCGCGACCTCGTATTCCAGGGTGCGGCTCTCCCTTTCGTAGCGGATCATGACCCGCGGCAGCCCGTAGAGGCGCCCCCGGTAGTGCCGGTGCGTCATGCCGGCCAACGGGCTGTCGGGCAGGGAGCGAAGCGTCCGGGTGACGCCGGTGACAAGGTCGTGCTCCATCACGCGGTAGCTGTCCCTGCTGATACGGACATGGGCCGGTGGAGAGAAGAATTCCCACCCCGGCCCCCAGTCCCGGGCGGTCACCTCCCGCTCAATGTAGATCACCTTGTTCGCTTCGGGGTCGAAGACGGGGCTGTAGACCCCCTTGACCGTCGCCCGCGTGGGGATGAAGGCGGAGGACAGGCAGAGACCGGGCACGGCCAGCAGCAGAAGCGTCAGGATGAAGCCGGTGATCCCGGCTTTTTCCGGCAGGAAGGACATACGGATTCCTTTCGAAGGATCGTTCTTCCGGAAACTTGCCTGAACTATAGACAAAGAGAAGCGGGATTGGAAGATGGGGATTGCTCCGAGGCGGGAGGGCGTCGGCCCCCCTCCCCCCTCGGCTCAATGAAGCAACTTATCATCCCCGGCGGACTCAAGAAGTGCCTCCTCAATCCGCGAGGCCAGACCCTCTGCATCCTGCGAATCGAGGTCGCCGCGGTCAAGACTGCTGATTGCCTCTTCGGCCTGGCAGAGGTAATGTTCGAGCACGGCACGCTTTTCGGCAAGCATCCCAGGATCGCGACTCTCCCAGTAGGCCCCTTCGTCGATGACCTCGAGGTTGGGGAGGTAGCGTTTTTTCATCCGATCGAGAAGTTCGATGATGTGGATATGGGTATCGATGCTGCCGAACTGGGTCTTGCACGCGGTGAATGGCTCATACGCCCCATCGCCTTCGGACCTGAAGATCTGATTCGCCACGTCGGTCAGCACACCGGAACGATCGAAGAGGATCGACAGGGCCTCCGTCTTCGCCCCGAAGGTCAGCACCACCCCCTTCACCCCCAGCGTCCCCTCGATGGCCGCAGCCTCGCCGGCATCCCCTCGGGCCAGCACCGCATCGGGTTCCGCTTCGAAATCATCGTCGATGATGGCCCACCTCCAGCCCCGGGACTCGGCAATGCCCTTCACCTCATCGATCAGCTGCGGGAGATCCTCCAGGCGATCGAGACGCCCCCTGGCGTATATCGATATTCCCATCGTCCCCTTCCCTTCACCTGCCTCCGGCCGCTTTCACCCAGCGGGAAGAACCTGCACAACCTGTGGTTCCGTCGCGCATGGTCATCAGTGCTGGAAGGCTGAGGCTTAAAACCTTCATTTTACCCCTCAAAAGGAGCCTCTAAGGGCATTTAGGCACCTCAAAAACGAAGATTTATCATTTCATTTCAGAGATTTGGCGTGGTCCGACCCCGAGGCTGACTTAAAGCCGCTCATCTTCAGGTAGGCCAAGCATCTCATCAGGTGTCCATCGTTTGCCATTGCTTTGAGGTGGTAACGTTCCTCACAAAATGCACCCTTTAGGGTAAGGAGTGAGACCCACTATTTCATTTTTGAGATCACCTTGGAAAACTCCTCCTGCAAAGATTTTACGGCTGCAACCAGGCCCGGCTTGAGAGATGGCCATTTCTCGTCGGATGCCAGTTGCAGTTCTTCCAAATGCTTCAGCAGCTTTTCCCTTTTTTCGTATAAATTTTGAATATCAAAGTCGCAGGTCGCCTTTTGATAGCCTTTGGCAAGCTTGGATTTGAGTTTCAGGGCTTCAATCTGTTCATCCCAATGCCGAAGTTTCTCCTCGATTTCTTCCTGGTATTTTTCTTTCATCCTTCAGACTCCTTTTCCCACGAGCTCTAAATATTGTCCGCCTATGGAAATCTTAGCATCTCAATTTTACTTTTGTGATTGTCGATTTGCCTTGATTTTTAATGGAACAGCGAGGAGCCATCAAAACGTTTGAGAACTGGAGAACTGCCCCTGGATCTTGTTAACGTGGAAGACAAACCCTCGGTCTCTCGATCCGGCGCTCAGGGCGGCTCAGAAAAGATCGCTCAGTTTCACCATCTCGGGATAATGAACCTGCAGCTGCCAGGCGCAGAGGGTGGCGATGACCAGCACCGCCACAAACGGTATCCAGGTCATGCGGAAGACGCTCCCCAGCCAGTCGGGGTCGTCCATCCTGCGGAAGCGGCGGATCAACCCCGAGGCGAGCAGAAACTCGAAGGCCGCTTCGGTGAGGATGACCGGGGCCTCGTAGAGAAGGTAGAGCCCTGAGCCGAACACCAACAGCAGAATCACGCCGAGCAGCATAAGGGGCAACAGAAAGTCCCCGTCGAGGTCGATATCCAGATCCCCCGCAACCCG
>CALZIC010000281.1 GCA_945787285.1 uncultured Desulfuromonadales bacterium | reverse complement strand
GTTTGGCTATGGGACTTGGACCTTATGGTGCCACAACACGGCTCAAGGAAGCAAAAGAGCAGGTTTTAATAGCACTAAAAGACTATCAAAAATATTTTGGAACCCTACCAGTTGTTGTAACTTTCGACGTCTTCGGCTTCAGTCGTGGAGCTATGTTGGCCCGCCATTTCGTAAATATGATCCATGCAGGTCTTCCGAACTTCGACGAAGCCCCTGAAGAGGGAGAGCCTGAAATTTTTCCAGATTTGCGTTCGATAGCAGAAATATCCCAATCGGGACACCCACCCGGAGATGAACCGCCATCAAACCCATTCCTCGTGCCAATGCATCCGCCCCTTAAAGCAAACGTGCGGGTACGATTTCTGGGGATATTCGATTCCGTAGGTTCCTTTTTTTGGCCGGGAGATAATGACGAGGGATTTATCAACGCAAACCTCGCCCCCAGTTCCACAGAGTTCGTTTACCATCCTACAGCCAGAGATGAAATCCGGGAAAACTTTCCATTGACCCGAATTGTCAACGCGGATGGGTCCTCTTCTTCCCATTTTAAAGAAGAGGAATTCTTCGGAGCGCACTCAGATGTTGGCGGCGGATATAACGCGAGTAAGGAAAGAATTTTTCTTGCTCAAGAAACCTACTGGCCGGAAGAAGAAGGCGCAGAATCTGGCGAAGCTGACCTTGCCTGGAAAAATGAAATGGAAAAGAAAAAGCGATCACTCGAGAAAGCTCTTGGAATAACTAGCCATCTCGACATAATGTACAACTCGGCCTACTTCTTTGAGCTGCGCCCCACAAAACCAGACTTATCCCTGGTGACCCTGCACGCCATGCATCAGCATGCTCAAGAGCATGGAGTGCCATTTAAAGGAATTAAGGCACAAGATACGATTCCAGAAAAACTGGCCAATTTGGTGAGCCACAGCAAGGCCGGCGACACCACGGCAATAAAACAGCTGGACAAGGAGTATATCCACACATCCCACCGTGAATTCATACCTGCTTTTTTCAAGGAAACCGTTGGGATGGCAGCTGAAACAGACGGGAAGCGCAATTGTTTTCCAAATAAGCCTCGTAAAGCCATTATTCACTAGAAGGCAATGGCAAGGAGTGTCTAATGTATTTACTTCGCATGATATTATCCACCTTGCTCATCAGCACATTGGTCTGGGTTGGAGGTTGTGTTCCTTTAATACCACAGGAAAAATTTGACATAGGATTCAGTGCCCCCAAAAGCGACCCAGTCTATATCGAAAAAATTATTTATGATAACAGTTGGGCAATGTCGGCCGGGATACTATCGCTCGACTGGAAGGAAGTTGGAAAAATTATAGTCCCCGCCCCTCCCTATCCCCCAGTACCACAAAAGATCTTTATCAGGTGGTTTGACTACAAGCAGCAGGTTTTTTACGAAACAACGGTGGACATTCCCAGGGAAGCAGCCAAAGTCGTCGCAAGTGTGCCCAAACCTCAATTCGGCTCAAGAATCATAACGACAGGAGTGCTCCCCAATGGCCAAGCGGTTGTGTGGGTCTCCAACAGCCTGCGAGACAGCACAGGCACCTGGATAGAACTCGCGCGAGCGCAGGGCAGTCAGGTTGAAGGAGACGTGGAGAACTACCGTGCGCAGACCGAAGAGATGCGCCAGCTGGGTGAAATCTAGCCCCGGCGATCCTTTCTTCCTTGGCTCACCCCTTCCTCTCGCTCCGGATCAGCGACAGAAACTCGGTATACCCGCTGACCTGAAGTACCTTTTCCAGCAGATGGCCATTCCGGAATGTGGCGGCGATATCGGCCTGAATCTCCAACTGGGCGCCATTATCCTCCATTGGTGAAAGAATCATGCAGATCACTTGAGCGGGGATGCCGTCAGCTTTCAGGCCTTCGACCCGGGCATGAGGCACGGCGACCCCCATGCCGATCCCCGTCGCCATGATCCGCTCCCTGTCCCAGACTGCCCCGCGCACCGCCTCGGCATCAATCCCCTCCGTTTCAGCCAACAGGTCGGTAATCTCCTTGATCACCCCGACACGATTCAAAGCATTTAACGGCCGAAGAAACCTCGACGAATCGAGATAATCGTCAAAACTCCTGGGCTTTTTCAAACGCAGCACCCACTGCAGAAGCGGTCCGCTGACCAGCGAGGTGACCAGCGCCATGACCACCAGGGCAACGAAGACCTCCTGGCTGATCAGGCCAATCTGCAGCGCCAGCACCCCGAGTATGATCCCCATCGTCCCCTGGGCGCTCATTCCCACCCCCGCGCCCCAGGACTCCCGCCAGGAAAGACCGCCTAGGCGCCCTCCCAAGACGCTTCCGACGACCTTGCCGGTGAAGGCCAGAACCAGAACGGATAGAATCAGCCAGGGGTTGAAGTGGGTGGCGAAATTGACCTTGAGGCCAATGCTGGCAAAAAAGAGCGGGGCAAAAATAAAAGAGACGAACTCGTCGAGGGTGGTGCGGGTCTGCTCTTTAAGGTGCCGCGACTGGCCCAGGGCCACGCCCGCCAAAAAGGAGCCGAAAATAGCATGGATGCCGAGCCATTCGGTAAAGGCCGCCGCCAAAAGGCACAGAGTCAGCGCAAAGCCCAGCACGCCTGCGGGCCAGCTGGTATAAGCCTGCAGCCAGGGGAGTATGCGGTGAATCAGCCAGGGGACGACGGTCAACATCGCCAGGGTGAACACCAGGGTCATCCAGATAGTGTGCCCGATGGGAACGCCTCCGTGGCCACCTACCATACCGAGAATCACTGCGAACACCAGCCAGCCAAGAATGTCGTTGCAGACCGCGGCAGCAACCACCGTAACCCCCAGGTCGCTGCGGTAGATGTTGAGGTCCATGAGGATCTTGACGATGATCGGCAGCGCCGAAATCGACAGGGCGGTGGCCATGAACAGGGCGAAGGGAAGGTGCTCGCTTCCGGGGCGGTATCCCATCAGGCCAGGTAGCCACCAGGCGGCGGAAAACCCGAGGGAGAAGGGGACCAGCATCCCCAGCAGGGCGACCAGCAGCGCCGCCTTCCCCTGCCGCCAGACCGTGGAAAGGTTGATCTCCATGCCGGCGACCAGCAGAAAAAGGACGATGGCCAGGGTTGTCAGCCCTTCGAGCATGACGGCCCCGCCACCGGAAACCGGGAAAAGCGCGGCGCTCAGCCCAGGCGCCAGGACTCCGAGTACCGTCGGTCCGAGCAGAATGCCGGCCAGGATCTCCCCCAGCACCGAAGGCTGGTTGCAGCGCCGGACCAGTTCACCTAGAGCCCTGGCACAGAAGAGCAGAATGCCCAAGGCAAGAAACATCATGGTAATTTCCCGCGGAGCCAGAGTGTCCATGCATGCATCCTTGGATAGAAAAAATATCAATGCGGGAATCAGCAGGGCCTAAAGCCCGTCCTGCGCCAGCCGGAAAGGGTAATTTCAGGGAATCAGTTTACATCTATGAGACGGGATTTCAATCTCAGAAAAGCTCTTAAAGAGGCCTCGCAACCATGATGTAGAATTTCACCCAGACCGATAAAGCAGGTGACAGCCCCCCTTCAGATTGGGTACACTTCTCAAAGAGGTGCCCCCCTTTAGGGCCCGGCCGAACCTGGAGGGCACCGGCTTCGATATCTCCAGGAGCAAATCCTTCGATAAAACGGAGAGATACCACCTTAACCATAAACCATTTTATCAACACCAAAAACAACACATTGAAGAGGTCCCATGTCCAACCCCACCAATAACAAAAGAGCCGAAGAGCGTGACCGCCTGGTCGCCGAGATGCGTAAAGAAGAACAGCAACGCCAGGCGGGATACCGTGAGAAGGCACTGAAACTCTTCCCCCACGTCTGCGGACGATGCACCCGCGAATTCGAGGGCAAAAACCTTCGAGAGTTGACGGTCCACCACGTCGACCACAACCACGACAATAATCCTCCCGACGGCAGCAACTGGGAACTGCTGTGCATGTACTGCCATGACCACGAGCATACCCGGCTGGTGCAGGAGCAGCGCAGCACCGACGGCCCTTCCGCGGGTGAGGACCGCCCTTCCCTTGCCCACTCTCCCTTCGCGGCCCTCGCCGACAAATTCAAGCAATCGAAGTAAGTTTCATCCCCATACAACGAAAAAAGGCCACCTGCAACGGTGGCCTTTTGTTTTTAAGCACGCCATGGGTCAGTCAATAGCCGACCCGAAGCAGATCAAGAGTGCTGTTGATATCCTCAAGGCTGAAACCGATTTTTTCGCAACAGACATTGGAGTATATTTCGAACTCCGTAACCCTCTCAACCAGGGTTTCGACCAAATCCTCACGGCCGGCAAAATCACCCGGGTTTTCTGCGACCCTCATTAACAAAGGGACGACAAAATCTGGAAGTTCCCCCTCTTCGTTCTGTTTGCGGGTCACTCGGGCCAGTCGTTCGAATACGTCCATAAACGATTCCTCCTCAACAGCTCCAGGGGGGGCCCCTTCCTATATATAGCCTCGCCCAACTACCAGCGCTTGGTAACCTCGATCAGGTGATAGCCGAACTGAGTCTTGACCGGGCCGAGCACTTTGCCGATTTCGCCGGAAAAGACGACCTCGTCGAACTCGCGGACCATCTGCCCCGGGAAAAAGGCCCCAAGGTCGCCACCCTGCATGCGCGAGGGACAGGAGGAATGCTTGCGGGCCACTTCCGCAAAATCGGCGCCGCCTTCGATTTCAGTTTTAAGCTCTTGGCATTCGGCTTCGGTGGCCACCAGAATGTGGCGGGCGGTTGCGGTAGGCATGAATACTCCTTTAAGGGGTTTGAATAATTCTTCCGACTCCCACGAAACGACGGGCGGGGCGAGGAACCACTCCTGTTCGGGTCTTATGGTATCAGGATTTGACATTTATTCTAACACTGAAAAATCGAAAGTCAGGGGAAGCGCCGACTCCTCCACCCGGTCATCGATGCCCCGTGCAGAAAAATGCCGGATTCTCGGCTACAATCTTATCAACATGTCCCTGAGCCTGAAGAAACAGATGATCATTCTGACGCTCATTATTATCGTGGCGGTTCTCCTTGCAGCGGCCACCTACTCAGAACGTTACCGGGATGAGCCTGCCAGCGGCGGATCTTCCACGGTCCGGCCGAGCACATCGGTTCCACTGCAGAATCGTCTGGTGGCGCATGTCGAAAAGCTGGCCGGAGAGGTCGGCGAACGCAACCTCTGGAGGCACGAGAAGCTCGTAGAGGCAGCGCGATATATCGAAGGGGTCTTCACCGATTCGGGCTACCTGGTCAAATCCCAGAGAATTACTGTCGAAGGCAAAGAAACTCTAAACCTGGAGGTGGAAATCCCGGGCACCTCCCTCCCTGAAGAGATCGTCGTCATCGGCGCGCACTACGATTCGGTCCTGGGGTCGCCCGGGGCCAACGACAACGCTTCGGGAGTCGCCGCCCTGCTGGAAATCGCCCGTTCCTTCTCCAACCGGCGCCCGGCCCGCACGGTGCGCTTCGTGGCTTTCGTCAACGAGGAACCGCCGCTCTACCGAACGCGCCACATGGGCAGCTTGGTCTATGCCCGGTACGCAAAAAAGAAGCAGGAGAAGATAGTGGCCATGGTCGCGCTGGAGACTATCGGATACTACACCGATGCCGCAGAGAGTCAGTCCTTCCCCTTCCCGCCCCTGCGATTCTTCTATCCGACCACCGGCAACTTCATCACCTTTGTCACCCATTTCCCCTCGCGCCGCCTGCTGCGCAAAAGCCTGAACGCCTTCCGCCGCCACAGCGACTTTCCCGCCGAAGGCCTGGTGGCGCCAGGATGGTTGATCGGCGTCGGCTGGTCCGACCACTGGTCCTTCTGGCAGGCCGGCTATCCGGCGGTCATGATCACCGACACCGCCCTGTTCCGCTATTCCCGGTATCACGCCCCCGGGGACACCCCCGACAGGCTGAACTACCCGGAAATGACCAGGGTGGTCGATGGACTGGTCGGCATGGTGGAAGAACTCGCCGGCGGGATCGCGGTTCAGGA
>CALZIC010000280.1 GCA_945787285.1 uncultured Desulfuromonadales bacterium | reverse complement strand
TGAGCAGATCAACGAGATCATCCACCACGAAAACTTCAAGAAGATGGAGTCCAACTGGCGCTCGCTCAACGATCTGATCCTCAATACCAATTTCAAGGCGAACATCATGATCGACCTCCTTGACGTCGACAAGGAGGAACTTTACGACGACTTTGAGGCCAATGCCGTCGACATTACCGGCAGCGCCCTGTTCAAGAAGGTCTATGTCAGCGAGTACGATCAGTACGGCGGTAAACCCTTCGGCGCCATTGTCGGCCTGCACGAGTTCGAGCACACCCCCCAGGACGAGTTCTGGCTGAAGATCATGGGCAAGGTCGCCGCAGCAAGCCATGCGCCCTTTATCGGCGCGGTCTCCCCCAAGTTTTTCGGCTGCGATTCCATCGAGGAGCTGAGCGCCATCAAAGACCTCGAAGGCCTCATCAACCACCCCAAGTACGGCTCCTGGAACAAGCTGCGCGAATCCGAAGAGGCCGCCTACCTCGGGCTGACCCTGCCCCGGTATATCGCCCGCCTGCCCTACGATCCCGAGTCCAACCCCTGCCGGGAAATCCCCTTCCAGGAGAAGATGAGCGGCGGCAACGATTGCGACTACCTCTGGGGCAGCGCCGCGGGCCTGTTTGCCCAAAACATGGTGCGCTCCTTTGCCGAGTCGGGCTGGTGCCAGTACCTGCGCGGCCCCAAGGGCGGCGGCCTGGTGAGCGGTCTGCCGGTGCATACCTTCAACGTGCGCGGCGAGGACGAGATCAAGATTCCCATCGAGATGGCGATCCCCGACTACCGGGAGCTCGAATTCGCCAACTGCGGCTTCATGCCCCTGGTTTACCGCAAGGGCACGGCCGATGCCTGCTTCTTCAGCTGCCAGTCGCTCAAAAAAGCGAAAAAGTTCAAAGACCCCAAGGACTCGGAGAACGCCCAGCTGGCCACCAACCTCTCCTATACCTTCTCGGTGACCCGCATCGCCCATTACGTCAAATCGATCATGCGCGACAACATCGGCAGCAGCGCCGATGCCACTTACATCAAGAATTCACTCTCCAACTGGTTTTTCCAGTTTGTCTCCACCGTGGTGGACCCCGATGACCTGACCCTGCGCTACTACCCCTTCAAGGCGGCGTCGGTGGATGTTGTCGAGCGCGAAGGGATGATCGGCTGGTACGACTGCAAAATGTCGATTCTGCCCCACATTCAGTTCGAGGGAATGGATGCCGATTTGATGCTCGATGCGCGGCTCTGATCCGAAGGGAACAGCAGCTAAAAATATTCAGGAGGAATGAAAAATGGCAGATGTTAATTTCAGCACCAGCGTTTCCCAGGGCTTCAACTTTCAAAAAGACGAGCAGGAGCTGGTCGGGCATATTGTCTCCTGCAAGATCGGCGACACCGAACTGGCTGCCGACATGAACGTGAGCGATCCGGCCGATCCCACCAAGATGATCAAGGTTTTCGGTGTCATGTCGGGGATCTACTGGAACGGCGGCTATGCCGACGGCCTCCAGTTTTCCTGCCAGGTTTCCAACGACAACAAGGTCAAGGTGGCAACCATGACCCACAAGAGTCTGTCCAACACCGAGGTGACTTTCCAGTTCAGCATCTACGACTTCGACCCCAAGGAGAAGAAGTATTACAAGGCCTTTCATTCCAACGAGTCCGATCTCAAAGGGCTGGTCGAGAAACAGGGCGGTTCCCTGTCCATGGATATCGCAATGGACCAGTCGATGGAGGTCGTCTCGCCCAAGAACTTCTGTTTCAACCTGGGCGTCATGCCCCAGGATATCGACCAGCAGGTTCACCTGGCAGTCTCGGTAACCGACAAGTTCGTCAAGAAATGGGGCGTTGAAGTGGCAGCCTGATCTGCCTTGCGCTGTCTGCATGCCGGGCAGGGCCGAAACCGGTCCCTGCCCGGCCCGATCCACCGCCTTCACCGAACCCCGATAGAGGTTTCAACGACAATGGCTGAGAATCTTGCACGCGTACGCTGGGAAATGGGCCAGACCCTGCTCCCCGATCACCTCAAGGCCCAGGAGGAATCTGTTCTGGCGGATACCTCATTGCGGTTTCAGATGCAGGGGCTGCCCTTCTACGGCGTGGGCAGGCTGATTATAAACGAGACCTTGCTCGGCGAGGGGATCCTGACCATCCAGGAGTTGACCCTGGTGATGGCTTCGGGGCTGCTCCTCAACGTCCCGGGCAACGCGACGATTTCAGGGTTCAACCTCAATGGCCCGGGCACCACCAGCGTTTCGGTCTATCTTCATGCCTGCAAAGATGAAGCAGACCGCTCGGCGGCTGCGGGGGGCTGGGCTCAGGAGGCCGAGCAGGAGGTGCCGAAAATCGTCTATCCGCTGGTCCTCTCCTCGGAGCAGAATCATACCGGCGCCTTTGAAACGCTGAAACTGGCCGAATTCGAAAAAAACGCCGAGGGGCTCTGGCAGCTGTCGCGCAGCTATGTTCCGCCGCTGCTGCAGGTGGGCGATTCTCCCTTTTTCCGTAAAGAGCTGAGCGACCTCGCAGAGGCGCTTGGGCTCTTTCAGTACAACCTTTCCCTGGAGGTTGCGGGCTATCTGAGCGGCGACAGCCTCTCGAGCGTCAAGCAATGCCTTAAGGCCGTCTTCAGAGCCCAGAGGCTGCTGGCCAACCTGGCGGCGCAGGTCAAGCTTCACCCCTTCTACCTCTACGAGGAGCTCAACATCCTCTATGCGGAGATCTGCTTCTACCGCAACATTTCTCCCCAGGATATTGCCGCGGCCTACGATCACAAACAGCTTGGGACGATCGCCGACATGGCCGAGCTGCTGGTCAAGCAGATGCAGCTGGTGCGCAGCAAGCCTCCGTATCTGCCCTTTGAAAAGGCCGACAACATCCACAAGGTCAAGCTTCCCGACGAGATCCGCCAGGCCGGCAGCGTCTATCTGCTGGCCCAGAAGGACCGGGTGACGACGGCCCTGCCGATGGACAACCTCAAGTTGGCCAGCCTCTCCAGGCTCTCTTTTGTCCACCGCATGGCCCTGCATGGGGTTCCCGTCCAAAAAGTGGACAACCCCTCTTTCCAGCACTCCTTCGGTGCCGAGGTCGATTTTTATCAGATCCGCGAAGGCGAGGAATGGGATCACATTCTCAATGAAATGGAGATGGCCTTCTTCGACCGGCCCGAGCTGGAAAACACCACCTTTTTCCTGTTCTGGCGAATCGGCTAATGCCGTGCGGAGGCGTTTGAAAGATGGCATTTCTGAACCGGTTTCTCGGCGGCACAGTCGGGGAAAAAGACGAGCAGGCCCTGCAGAACATTATTGACAACCTGAACCATCTTCTCAACACCAAGAAGGGGTTCGGCTGCTTTGTCGAGGAGTTCGGCATTCGCGATATGAACGAATACAGCTCCCGCGAGCACCTGGCCGCCGCCATCATGGAAGAGGTCAGAAGCAACATCGAGAACTTCGAACCGCGTCTGGAGTTCGGCAGCATCTCCCTGGAAGAGAGTCAGGACAACTTTCGCATCTCTTTCAGAATCGAATGCCGGCTCAGAGAAAGCAAGAAGGCCCTGCTGATGGAATTCAACCCGGTTTACAACGACTTCAAGGTCAGGAACGGACTATGAGCCAGCCGAACGATGCCCTGCAGATGGCTCTTGAACTGACCGTCGCCGGACAAAAATTCAAGGTCCCGGGGGCCAATATCAAGTCGCTGGAGGCCTCGATCCACCCCTGGGGTTTCTCGGCGCGGCTCGCCTTCTGGGTTTCGCTCGAGCGCGGCGAAGACAAGCTCTTCGCACCTTTTACCGGCCAGGAGCTGATGGAGGTCGCACTGGGCATCGAGCCGCACTTCAAGCCCGAGGATGCCAAGGTCGAGTCGCTCGATCTGCAGGGGCTGGTCACCGGCAAGGCGATTCTCGAAGAGCGCACGGTCGAAAATGTCCACCTGAGCGGCGACCCGGTCCTCTACCGGCATTACCAGATCGATTTTGCCGACCCGGCCCAGGTGATCTGGGGACAGCATTTCCCCTGCGACCTGCGGGTCGACGACAGCGTCAAGGGACTGATCGAGGCCAACAAAGCATCTGGGGTCGAACTGCAATACGACTGGAAGGCGCTCGGGGAGACCTTCGCCGTCAACACCCTCGCCTGCGCTCAGGGGCCCGAGGGAGGCAGTTT
>CALZIC010000279.1 GCA_945787285.1 uncultured Desulfuromonadales bacterium | reverse complement strand
CAGGGTTTTATCCGGGGTCAGCAGCGGCTCCCCGCCGCTCATGCTCACCCCGCCAAAGCCGAAGCGCTCCAGGTAATCGAGATAATCGCCGGCGTCGGGAAAATCGAGATTGTTGGTCCCCGGTTCGCCGATGTGGTCCTGCGAGGTCGGGCAGTAGAAGCACCGGCAGTTGCAGCGGTTGTTGATGAACAGACAGGACCAGGCCCCCTCGACGCACAGGCGGCAGCCCGGCGACATGGGGGGAGTGTGGATCTTGGTGCCATCGCAGCTTGCAGCGGCGCCTCGCTCCTGGAGAGAGCGCAAAAGGTCGCTGCGCCGGTTGAGAGCGGCTGCGGCAACGGTGGATGTAGGAAAATCAAGTGAACCATAGCCGTCGCCGTACTCGCGGCGGTTGGCCTCAATCAGCGCCGCGCGCTCATCGATGCGTCTATTCATATGTCGTCGTTCCGGAAGGAAGGGGTGTGGTGAGCCTGTGCGACAGGGCGGAGAATACCGCCCTGCGGAACTCGCTATATGCCACCACAGAGCCCGAAAAGTCAATCCGAATCGACCGCCCTGAGGGCAATCATTTCCAACAGTACTTTAGCCACTTACGCCCCCGTCACCCCATTATCTTCCGTCCGTCAGTTTCCTTCCCCACCTGTTAATGATAATATTCAATTGTATTGTGGACCTGCCCGGAGGACCCATGAAAATTCGCGGTAGATTACTGATCCTGCTGTTGTCCATTGCTCTGATCCCGCTGATCCTGAGCTCCGCTTTCTACCACATTTCCGTTCGCCGCATCGGCGGCCACCTGGCGACAGAGACGCGCGTGCAGCTCCTTGATAGAGCCCACGCCCTTTTGCATGCCCTGGTCGATGACTTCGGACGCATCCTGAAGCGTGATGAGACTCTGGTGCTGATCGCCCTTAACCTTCAGGCCCGCGAGGTTGAACACCGCCTTGCCGCCCCCCCTCCACCGGTTACCGAGCTGTACTTCGCCGAATATTTCGACCGTGGCGAGAAGCTGCCGGAAGGGATGATCCTTTCCGATCGGCACTTCCACCCGGGACCGGGTGGAGAACTGCGGCCCATTCCGGTTAACTACCAGCATCAGGTCATATTCCTGCCCCAAGGGGTAGGCCGCGAAGCCGTCGCCGACGATCTGGCCCGCCTTTCGACCATGCCCGAGGTCTATCGCCTGGTCCACAGCTTCCGGCCAGACCTGATTCACTGGCAATTCACCGCCCTGGAATCGGGTGTTCACACCAGTTATCCTGCCAAGGGCGGCTATCCTGTAGAGTACGATCCCCGCAAGCGGGAGTGGTATCGGGGCGCCAAACAGGCCGCGGCACCGACTCGGCAGTTCATAACCGACCTGACTACGCGGGCACTGATGCTGGCGACCTCGGCCCCGGTCTACCGTCCCGATGGCTCCCTTGCCGGGGTCACCACCATCGATGTCGTCTATGTCAGGCTCTTTGCCGACTGGGAAATCCCGGCCCAATGGGCCGATGTAACCGAAACGATAATCCTCTCCTACCGGGAAGGCGATCCCACGGGAGAAGGCAAGCTGGAAACCGTCCTGCAAAGCCGTCAAGCAGGTGCCAGGAAAAACTGGCAGACCCCGATTGAAAAACGGTATATCGAAACGGATGCCCCACAAGAAATGAAGGCCGTGCTTGAAGACGTGCGTGCCGGAAACTCCGGAGTGCGCAAGGTGCACTACGGCGGCCGAGAGGTCCTGTGGGCCTACGGCGCCCACGAAAAGGGGAATCCTTTCCCGCTGGTCATCGTCCCCTACGACCGCATTGTGGCCCCGGCCACTAGAGCTGAGAACTACGTTCTGGACCAGATTGTCGCGGGCCTGAAGGTGATCGGGCTCATGCTGGGGGGAGTACTGGCCATGGTGACGGCCCTGGCTATCTGGCGCTCCCGCACCGTCACCCGGCCGGTGCGGCAGCTTGCCGATGCGGCGGAGCGGCTGGCGCGGGGGGACTTCGAGGCCAGAGTCGATATTCGCACCCATGATGAACTCCAGAACCTGGGGCAGGTTTTCAACAAAATGGGGCCCAGCCTTCGGGAGCGGGAAGAGATGAAACAATCCCTGGCCCTGGCCCGGGAGATCCAGCAATACCTTCTGCCTCAGACCCCTCCCCGCCTGAAGGGTTTCGACATTGCCGGAAGCAGCATCTACTGCAATGAAACCGGAGGGGATTACTACGACTTTATCGAGCTGGTGGAACTGGGACCAGAGAAGCTCGGTCTGGCGGTGGGGGATGTGACGGGGCACGGCATCGGGGCGGCACTGGTGATGACCACGGTGCGGGGGGTGCTGCGTTCCCAGGCCGGGCGCCACGGCACCGACTTGGTCCAACTCTTCAACGACCTGAACCTGCACCTGGCCAGGGACACCCAAGACGAATTTTTCATGACCCTCTTTTACGGAGTTCTGGACGGCGCATCACGAACCTTCCACTGGATTTCCGGCGGGCACGGGCCGGTCTTCTGGTTCAGGGGGAGCGGGCAGATCGAGGAACTCCCAAGCTCCGGCATCCCCCTTGGAATCATCGAAGGGACCCCTTTCGAAACCCCGGTTCCCACCGTCCTTGCCCCGGGGGACATCGTCCTCATAGGCACCGACGGCATCTGGGAAGCCAGCAACCCCACTGGAGAAATGTACGGTTGCGCACGACTGTGCAGGGTGTTGGCAAGCTGCGCGGAGAAGTCCACCGGTGAAATCCATGCGGCTATCATGAAAGACGTTTTTGAGTTTCGAGACGACGCGCCCCAGGACGACGATATCACCATGGTCATTATCAAGGCGCTGTAGGGAATTTTGAGAAATTGATCATCGGGCGGGTGCCGAAAATGTCAACCTCGCCTTCCCCTCTTTTTACCAACAACCTGGTCTACCACCGCAGGTACCCCAAACACTGGCGATAAATCCGAAATCTACCTAAACCATGACTTAGGTCAAAGCCTGGCACTATCTCTCCGTGTACACTGGCAGCACAATTAATAAAAGGGGGCCGTGTCTCCAAGCGGTCCTTTGTCCCCAGATTCCCCGAGGTAACGGTGCCATGCACAAACGATCACTGCTCAGCCTGATGGTCCTTCTGTTGCTCCCCCTGCAGGCCCTGGCCCTGCCGACGATCAACTGCCACTGCTTCACCGACCGCTCCTACGACCCCGATCGCCCCGCCGCGGCAGACCCCTATTACCTGGCATCGACCCAAAATACCTTCTTTGCCGCCGTATACCATACCGACAAAAAAAACCTTGTGCTCAAGAAGCAAAAAGGGACTACCATGGAAGACCTGTGGGTCGCCTTCTGGGTCGCCGACAAAGCGGGGGCGAACCCCGAGGTTCTGCTGCAGGCCCGGCAGGACAAGGGCTTCTGGCACGAGGTGCTGCCCCCCGCAGGCATCTCTGCCGAACAGCTCGGCGCCCCCTTCTTTGATGCGCTTCGCACCGAAGGTGCGGGTTCCCCCCTCGACCAACTGGTGGTTGACGATCTGCTGACGCGATTCCACCTGCTTAACGCGGTGCAGCGGGGAGAACTTCGACAGGACGGGGCCTCGAACCAGGAAATGATCCTGGCCGCCCTTATCGGGAAAAAGACCGGCCGGTCCCCCGCGCAACTCTACAAAAACGTCAAACTCGGACCCAAGTCCTGGAGCGGAATCCTCGATGAGGCCCGTATCGAGCTGGCGCAACTTCACAGAGAAATTTCCGGCCTGCTTTCCCCATCGCAGGCTGAGCGCTAAAAACCAAAAGAGAATGGAACCATGAAATTCAACATCGACACGACCCGAGCCGGTTTCTGGCGCACCCTGGTCCAGTGGGGATTTTTCCTGTGGATCCTCTTTATCGGCGTACAGTTCGCCCTGTTCGTACGTCATTTCGAAACCGGCGGCGCCACCCCCTTGTATATCCGCCCTCCCGGGGTCGAGGGCTTTCTGCCCATCGGCGCCCTGGCCAGCCTCAAGCTCTGGCTTGCCTCGGGGGTCTTCAACGACGTTCACCCGGCGGCCCTGGTGCTTCTGCTGACCTTTTTCGCCATGAGCCTGCTGGCGAAAAAATCGTTCTGCTCCTGGCTCTGCCCGGTGGGGACCCTTTCCGAAGGGGCGTGGAAGGCCGGCGAAAAACTCCTCGGCCGCACCTTTCGCATGTGGGACTGGCTCGATGTGCTGCTGCGCGGG
>CALZIC010000278.1 GCA_945787285.1 uncultured Desulfuromonadales bacterium | reverse complement strand
CCGCAAACGTTTCAGTTAACCGCCGTAGGAGTGCAGACCGGAAAGGACCAGGTTCACCCCGAGGTAGCAGAAAATGGTGGCGGCAAAGCCGACGATCGAAAGCCAGGCGGCTTTTCTGCCAACCCATCCGCGGGTGAAGCGGGCGTGCAGAAAGGCGGCATAGATGAACCAGACGATGAGCGACCAGGTTTCCTTGGGGTCCCAGCTCCAGTAGGTGCCCCAGGCGTAGTTGGCCCAGGCGGCTCCGGTGATGATCCCCAGCGACAGCAGGGGAAAACCGATCATGATCGCCTTGTAGTTGATGTCATCGAGAATCTTGGCGCTGGGAAAGACGGCCAGAAAACCACCGGCAGGTGAATTTTCGGGATTTTTTTCTTCCTTGCCGATTTTGATGAGGTACATGATGGAAACCCCGCAGGCGACGGCGAAGGCGGCATAGCCGAGAAAGCAGGTGATGACGTGGTAGGTCAGCCAATTGCTCTGCAGCGCCGGAACCAGGGGCTCGATGGCCTTGTTGAGGCCGAGCTGGGCCCAGATCATGGCGAGAAAGGCGAAGGGGATGACAAACGCGCCGACCGCCTTCTGGCGGTATTTGAGGTCGAGCAGCAGGTAGATCAGCACGATAGTCCAGGCAAAGAAGACCACCGATTCGTAGAGATTGGACAGGGGGGCATGGCCAGCGCCGCCGGGAATCTGGTAGGACTCGTACCAGCGCATGCCGATGGCGGCAGTATGAACGACCAGTCCCAGAAAAGCCAGGGTATGGGCGACAGTCGCCACCACCTTGGTGTGGGTGGCCAGGTAGATGACAAAGATCACCATCGAGGCGAAATACGCGGCGGTTACGATATTAAAAAGCATGGAACTGGTCATGTTTTTTCCTCCGTCAGGTACTGCCCGTGACTCTAGGAAGCGAGTTCGGTCTTGATCTTCTTTTTAAGTTCGTCGAAATAGAGTTCAAAGCCGGGCTGGTTGCGATGAGCTGAACCGCCGAGCTTTACCCCTACCTTGCCGCCTACGGGCTGGACGGTGACCCAGATCCTGCGATGGGACAGGAAGAAAGCGACCATCGAGCCGACGATCATCAGGAGACAGCCGACCCACACCACCCAGACCCCGGGATCCTTGGCCACCTGAAGTCCGGTGTAGTAGCGCTGCTGGGCATCGATGAGGGTGAAGCTGTAATCGCCCCGCCGCTGGGCATCGAAACCGGGAAAGGCCTTGAGCACGCGAAAGGTGCTGCGTTTTCCGGCCGCATTGACGACCTCCAGAACCACGCCGGCACCGAAGCCCTGAAACTGCGGCACGAAGTTGACGACCCTGAGCGTCCCCCCGCCGGGCAATTGCACCGTCTGCCCCTGGCGGACGGTCAGGTCAACATTTTGACCCGTCGCCCGGGCGTTGGCCTTGAGCTTGATGGCCGTATCGCCGGTGGTGCCGTAGCTGGCCTGGTAAAAGGTGATGCCACGGTGGGTGAGCGGATCGTTGACGATAACCGGACGGCGCTCGACCACGGTCTGGCCGCTGTCGACGACGGTCAACAGGCTTTTGAATTCCTTGGGACGGTTGGAGCCTTCGTACATGGTGACCGAAAAGGAGTCACAGCGGACACTGAAACCGAGGTCGATCGGCTGGTTGGAGCCGCGGGGCCAGACCTGGGTGGCCGCCGTACCCTCGACGATATTGACGAAAGCCTTGTATCCCCAGAGGTTGCCGACGATGGCACCGACAAAGATAATCAGGATCGAGAGATGGGTGGCGTAAACACCGAAGCGGGCATAGGGGGCCTTTTGGGCAAACAGGTGAACAACCCCGTCTTTCACCGTCTCGACAGGCTTGGCAAATTCCCCGCCGAGCAGATCGGCCATCTTCGCCTTAACGCTGTCGACCGACCCTTTGACCACATGCTCTTCCACGTTGGAGAAGGTCTTGAACAGGTCGTCATCGGCAACCAGCACCGGTTCGTTGACCGCCTTCCACACGCGGGGGAAGCGATTGACGGAACAGGCAATGAGATTGAGGGAGAAGATACCGAGCAGGGCGAGGAACCACCAGGAGTGGTACATATCGAAGAACTGAAGGGAGTCCAGAAGCTGGTAGGTGGTTTTGCTGTAAACCTGAAGATATTCTTCAGGGGTGCGGTTCTGCTGTATGACCGTACCGATAATGGAGGTAACGGCCAGCAGGATAAGAGTGATAATGGTCAGCTTTAGAGAACAGAAAAAGTCCCAGAGGGCGTCGATCGGATTTTTATTAGCGCGCAAGATCACCTTCTCCTGAAGAGACTGACTTTACGGGTCTCAGCGGGCATGGCAGAGCATCACATGCGTGCAAGACCCTCTTCCGGGCCACCGGAAAAAGTGATGTAAAGACAGGCATATGGCCAGGCCGGGGGACTTGCCTGCAAGCCCCTCCGGCCGGATAGAAAATAAATGTCCAATTTCGCGTGAAATATCACATTAGAAAATAGTACAGAAACTCTCGTCCTGTCAAGAGGTTTCACCGGCCCTGGTTCCGCAGCGCAACTCCATGCCTCGACAAATCAGAGAGCCTTTTCAACAACTTACAGCCCGTCTTCGGCGAGCCGCTCCTGCAGGGACTTATCCTTGGCCTCAACCCCGGCGGCCATCTCTGCCTTGAACTCGACCAGCTTGGCGGTGAGCGAGGGGTCGGAACAGGCCAGCAACTGAGCGGCAAAGATTCCGGCGTTTCGGGCGCCGGCCTTGCCGATGGCCATGGTCGCAACAGGAATCCCGGCCGGCATCTGCACCATGGCGAGCAGGGCATCCATCCCCTGCAGCGCGGTGCAGTCGATGGGGACGGCAATCACCGGCAGGGTGGTCTCGGCGGCCACGACGCCGGCCAGGTGCGCGGCGGCGCCGGCACCGGCGATCAGCACCCGAATGCCGCGGTCGGCGGCGGTGCGGACATAATTGCCGGTCCGTTCG
Source organism: uncultured Desulfuromonadales bacterium (assembly GCA_945787285.1). Classification (GTDB taxonomy): domain Bacteria; phylum Desulfobacterota; class Desulfuromonadia; order Desulfuromonadales; family Trichloromonadaceae; genus CALZIC01. The sequence continues at coordinate 1,252 of CALZIC010000278.1, read as the reverse complement.
GGAGTGCGGTGGGCACTCGAAACGGTCATTTCGTAGCCAATGCCAAAAGATTTCAGCGCCTTGGCAGTTTCGGCCATCACGCTATAGTCGCTGTCGCTCCCCATCAGAATACCGACCAACGGTTTTTCGTTCATCTTTTTTCTTCCTTATCTACTGAGAATACAGGTTACAGGTTCAAACTGAATGTGAAAAAAATCAACGTCCGAGGGCCTTTTGGCCGATATCCCGGCGGAACTGGACCCCCTCCCAGCGGATCAGCTCGACCCCCTGGTAGGCTTTCGCGATCGCTTCGGCCACCGTCTGTCCCAGGCCGGTCACCCCCAGCACGCGGCCGCCGCTGTTGACGACCTGGCCGTCCTTGAAAGCGGTGCCGGCGTGAAAGACGACCAGGTCGTCGATCTTCCCGGCGGCGTCGAGACCGGCGATGAGGTGTCCCTTGTCGACCGAAGCGGGGTAGCCCCCCGAGGCCATCACCACGCAGACGGCCGCCTTGTCGTGCCACTCGAGGGAGTCCTGCTTGAGATCCCCGCGGGCGCAGGCCTGCAGCAGCGGCACGATGTCCGACTTCATGCGCATCAGCAGCGGCTGGGCTTCGGGGTCGCCGAAGCGGGCGTTGAATTCCACCACCCGGGCCTTGCCGCCTTCGATCATCAGGCCGACATAGAGGATGCCGACGTAGGGGCAGCCCTCGGCGGCCATGCCGTCGATGGTGGGGCGGACGACAGTCTCGACGATCTGCTCATGCAGCGCCTCAGTGACGACCGGTGCCGGGGAGTAGGCCCCCATGCCGCCGGTGTTGGGCCCCTCGTCGTTATCAAAAATCCGCTTATGGTCCTGGGAAGAGGCCAGGGGCAGGATGTTTTTGCCGTCGGTGAAGGCGAAGAAAGAAGCCTCTTCGCCGGCCATGAACTCCTCGATGACCACCTGGGCGCCGGCGGCGCCGAAGACCGCGTCGATCATGATCTCGTCGACGGCCGACACGGCCTCTTCCACCGTCATCGCCACGATCACCCCCTTGCCAGCGGCCAGACCGTCGGCCTTGACGACGATCGGCGCACCCTGCTCGCGGATGTAGGCGACGGCTGCGTCACGGTCGGTAAAGGAGCCGTAGGCGGCGGTGGGGATGTTGTACTTGGCCATCAGGTCTTTGGAGAACTTCTTGCTCCCCTCGATCTGCGCCGCGGCCTGGTTGGGGCCGAAAATCTCCAGCCCGGCAGCCTGAAAGCGGTCGACGATCCCCAGGGTCAGAGGC
>CALZIC010000277.1 GCA_945787285.1 uncultured Desulfuromonadales bacterium | reverse complement strand
TCGACTGGCTGGTCACCAGGCTGCAGCCCGATCTGCTGAGCACTTTTTCCAACCTGGCGCCGGAGGTTCGTCCCCGCCTCGCTGCCGCCGAACAAACCGAGCTTTTGCTGCGGGTTGCGGGTCGCTCTCCGCTGGACAGTTCAAAGGCCGCCCTGGCTGAAAACCTTCTCCAGCAGTTCACTGAATATTCTGCCGAAAGTCGGCCCGGGGAAGAGCAGCAGGGCCGGCCTGAACTGGCTGTCAGCAAAACCGACAGCGCCGGGGAAAAACCTGCAGAGGGGCTTTCCGTAGGGGAAAAATCCTTCTTTGTCCCGCAGGCCGGGGTGGTACTGCTGCACCCCTTTCTCCCCCGTCTCTTCACCAAGCGCGGCCTGCTCGACGCCGGCCAGAACTTCCTCGCCCCCAGCTGTCGGGAGAAAGCCCTCCATCTTCTCCATTTCCTCGCCACCGGCCAGGAGCAGCCGGAAGAACCGCAAACCGGCCTCTACAAAATTCTCTGCGGCCTGGATATCCATACGCCGGTTGCCAAGAATCTGGAGCTGGACCCGGAAGACCGGGATGAAGCGCTGCAGCTGCTCAATTCGGCCATCGAACACTGGAGCCGGCTGAAAAACACCTCCGCCGATGGCTTGCGGAGCGCCTTTTTGCAGCGGCAGGGGAAGCTGACGCGAACCGCCGAGGGCTGGCGGCTGACCGTCGAACAGCAGGCGATCGATATCCTGCTCGGAACCCTGCCCTGGACCCTGGCCGTGATCCGGCTTCCCTGGCTGAAACAGCCGTTGCAGGTCGACTGGGCGTAGGCTTATGAAGAGCAAAGCGGCGAAAATAGCTTCGAAACACAGTTCGCGGGTCTCCTCCCGCAAGTCCTCCCGGCCATTTTTCCAGAAGAGCAGCTCGGCCACTCAAAGGGGCAGGAAGCACTCTGAATCACCTGGCAAGCAAGAAGGCCGAAGCAGCGGAGGAGAGCTGATCCCGTTAAGCAAACCACTGCGCAGCACCCCGAAGGAGAAAATAACGGCAGAGCAACCGAGTCAGGCTCAGACCGAGGTGGAAAAAGCGCCGCTGCCCGCTGAGCCCCCGGTCAGCTCCAAGGAAGGGGCGGCGAGCAGTGAGCCAGAAGTCCCTGCTGCTGGTCCTGATCTAGCGCTTTTAGAACCGGTTTTGTTGCCGGAGCCGGCCGCAGCCATCCCGGCCCAAATATCGCCGGCTCAATCTCCGTCGGAACAAAGTCAGCAATTTAGCGCTCTGCCGCCTTCGGCCCAAGCTGAAACATATGCGGGTTTCGGACCAGCATTGAACTCAGCTTTTGGCGATCAAGCGGCCCAGACGCAGGAAACGATCCCCGAGCTATCGGCAAGTTTAGCGGGCGTAGCAGAGCCGATGGAAACCCCAGCCATCATTACTCCCCCTGCGACTCCATCGCTCGCCGGGCAGGCGCTCGCCGGCGCACCCGAGCCTGCCGTTGTGGTTCCGGACGCCCCTGTGCAGGAGCCGATCGGCCAGCCGGAGCTGCCCTCCCCGCAGCAGGCCGAAGGAGGAGGGCTGGACGAGGCATTGGGGACAATTGATCCCGCGCCGGAAATAGAAACCAGCCTTGAGTCCCCTCAGATCCCGCTGGAGGGAAATGCCGACCCTGCCGGCCTCGGCAGCCTGGAGTCGGCCGCTGCCGGTGAAGCCGAAAATCTCCTCGGCAGTGCTAAGGCGGGTGTCGCAGAGGTCTCACCCGAGGTCGTGCAACCGCTGGCGCTGGAGGAAACCCTGACCGCGCCGGTGCTTCCTGAAGTCCAGCTTGCGGAGCAAGCGCCCCGGGTGGAGGGGATGGATCAGCTGGCCGGTTACGCCTTAGGTCCCCTCGACCGGGCCGCGTTTGATGAGCAGGTCGGGCCGTCGCTGCAAGCGGCCACGGCCGAGGCTCAGGCGGAGCTCGTCCAGCGGGAGCAGAATTTTTCCCAGGAGCGGACCGAGCTGCAGTTGGCGGCGGATGCTGAGGCCGTGGCGGCACAAACCGAGGCCCAGGCCAAGCAACGCTTGGAGGTCGACAAGGGACGCCAGGCGCTCGCCGCCGAGCAGCAACGGACCCTCGATCAGCAGCAAGCTGCGGTTGACGGGGCGCTCGGCGAGCTCTCCGCGTCCAAGGAAGCGAGCGTCCAAGAGATCGACGGGCGTTTGGCCACCGATCGCGCGGCGGTGGATGAGGTCTACGCCGCAGCTGAGGCGGACGCCCAGACGGAGGTGGCTCAGGGAACCACCCAGGCCGATGAAGCGGGGCAGAGTGCCGCAGAGCAGGCTGAAGAGGAGTCCTGGTGGGACTGGGCTATCGACAGCTGGCAGTCCCTGGTGCAGGCGGTCGCAGGCAAGATCATCGCAATCTGGGAGAAGGTTGCCGAGGCGGTGGCGGGCTTTCTCAACCGGGCGATCGCGCTGGCCAGCACGATCGTCAGCGCTGCGGTCGCCTTCGTAAAAAAGGTGCTGTCCGCCTACTTCGACCTCTGGACCCGGCTGGTCGACAAGCTGCTCGGAAGTCTCTTCCCGGAGCTGGCCGCAGCCTTCAAGGCCTGGATCGATCGGCTGAAGGGCGCAGTCTTCGCCGCTCTGGACGCTGTGGCTGCAGCATATTTGCAGGCACTGCGCTTTATTGCCGACAAACTGGTGGCCGGGTTGTACGCGGCGCTTGAGCTCTACAAGGCGGGTGTCAACGCCTACCTGGCGATGTGGGAGACCCTCCAGAACAGTTCCTGGTCCGACATCGGCAAAGCCCTGCTGAGTGGCTTGCTCACCGTTGTGGGGATCGATCCGAAGGAGTTCTTTGCTACCTTCGCCAAGGCCGACGAAGTGGTCGACGACATCATCGCCGACCCGACCCTGATCGGCAAACGCGCGGTCGAGGCCCTCTCGCTCGGTATCAAGCAGTTCGGCAATAACTTCATCGGCAATTTCACCGCCGCCTTCGTGGAATGGATCACCGGTGCCGCCCGCATCATCATGCCCAAAACCTTCAGCCTGGCCGGAATCTTTGATGTCGTCTGCCAGGTTCTCAACCTGACCTACGACTACCTGCGGCAGAAGGCAGTTCAACACCTCGGCGAAGGCGCTGTGACTGCGGTTGAAGAACTGTTCGCGGCGATCAAGGCATTTATCGCCGAGGGCTGGGCAGGGCTCTGGAAATTCGTCAAGGACAAGCTCATCACCCTGGTGGACGACGTGGTGATCGCCATGGGCAGCTGGCTGGTGGAAAAGGCGATCCTGGTCGCCGGTCGCTGGGTCGCCGGCCTGATCGCCACCTTCGGCTGGTCGGCCCTGGTCGAGGGGTTGATCGCCCTCTGGCAGTTCGCCATGTGGGTGAAGGACCAGTTCCAACGCTTCTGGCAGATCATCAAATCGACCATCGACAGCGTCCACGAATTCGTCAAGGGGCAGATCCAACCCGCCGCCGACACCATCGAGGGAACCCTTCAGGATCTCATCATTCCGGCCATCGACCTGGTCGCCAAGCTCTTGAACCTCGGCAATGTCGCCAAGAAGGTCGAGCAGATCATCGAGTCGGTGCGCCAGATGATCGACGAGGCGATCGACAGCATGGTCGCTTTTCTGAAGAAGAAGCTCGGCCTGGGGGGAGAGGAAGAAGCGGACGAAGAGGAGGAAGACGAAGAGCGCGACGGAGCGGTGACGCTAGCAACCTTGGATGAGCCGCCAGTGGCATTACCACGGACCAAGGAGGAGGAGTTGGCAGATCTCGAAGCGGCCCACCATGTTTTGAAATTGGCCGAGGCCAAGGTGGAGGACACTGCCGATTTGGCAAAATACTTTGAGCCAACCCGAAGACGCTTTCTCCTGAAAGATATCGGCTTTGATACTTCGGCCGGCGGAATTAGCGTGGCCCTCGAGATCAATCCAGAAAAGGAATGGGATATTAATCTGCTCACCGCACTGCCCGACACGGAAGAATATGATCTGGAGGCGGCGGAAGGGAAAACATTTACCAGGTGGGAGAAGCAGTCCGCCGGTACTGTCTTTAGTGGGACCTCGGTCAGCGCCGGGTTTACCGCGGAACCGGCCGCCAGTGTCGATGTCGGGGTTATGATGATTTCCGACCCCCTGGGCCCAGACCACCCGACCGGCACAACGACCGACAGTACCCAGGACAATCTGATGGAATGGCTGAAAAAGTCTCCGGAAAAATACGTCAAAGGGCACCTTCTCAACCACTGGGTCGGAGGGTCCGGCCGGCATGAG
>CALZIC010000276.1 GCA_945787285.1 uncultured Desulfuromonadales bacterium | reverse complement strand
CCAGCTCGGGCGAGTCGACCGCGGTCAGGCCGTGGCCGAAAAGTTTTTCCTTCTCCAGTCGTTTCACAACTCTCTCCGCTGGGCCAGCGTTTGAAAACGGGTCGCGGCCATCTGCTGCAGGCGCATCTGCTCGACCAGTTCATCGATCTTTCGGTCTTCCTCGGCGAAGACGATTTTGGCCAGGCTGTCGAGGTAGCGCACCGTCTCCTGCCGGCGCATCTCGGCGAAGGACAGGCCCTTCATGCCGGCCTTCATCAGCTCGATGATCATCCCCTTCTTGGTGTCGTAGTCCTGCAGAAAGAAGAGATCCATGTTCTCGAACCAGTCCGGATCGAAATCGAAGTCCATGATCCGCTCCGAAACGGCGGTCTGGATGTTGCGCACATCCCGGGAGGTAAAGGCGGAATAGACCTTGCGCACCTCCTGGAAGAGGCGGGCAAAGAAGTCGTGTTCATCGACCTCGTGGAGGGCCGCGGCGTTGCGGAAGGCCTGGCGCATCCGCTGGTCGGCCGGCTCGCTGAGATCGTCGTAGGTCTGGGAGATGGCGGCCACCTGGCGCTGGGCTTCGAGGTAGAGGTAGCCGTCCGGGTCGCGCATGTCGATAAAGCCGGGGTCGATCTGCTGAAATTTACGCCACCACAGGTAGTCCTGGTCGAGAAAGTCCTCCCGGCTGCGGGCACCGTCGATGATGAACCGGTCCTGGATGCGCGACAGCACCGCCTTGTCGAGCTGCTCGGGAATGTTGGTGAAGACTTCGATCACCGCGTTGCCGTGATTGACCGCGCTGGCCCCCTCGGTATGGCGCAAGAAGGTGCCGATGACCTCGCGCACTCCCGAGGAGACTCCCTGCGGCTTTCGAAATTGTTTTCGGCGTCGTCGACCGGGGCATAGACGATCTTGTTCGGGTCGTGGATGGGGCGCAGCCATTCCTGGGCCCGCTCGGCGGATCCGCCCTGGAAGGTGCTGACCACGTTGTCGGGCATCGGCCAGAACAGAAAAGGAATGCCGAGCTCCAGGCAGTAGTCGTAAAGCATGGTGGCGGTGGCGGCAATCTGCAGGCTTTTGCCGGTGCCGGGCAGACCGTGGCCCATGCGCAGGGTGGTCAGGCCGCCGAGCTCCATCATCGGGTTGCGCCGGGTTTCCCGGTCGAAACAAAGCAGCCGCTGAACCAGGCGCCGGGCCTTGTGCTTGGCGTCGCGGTTGCCGACGATGCTGTCGAGCTCGACCCGGTTGAATTCGACGCTGGTTCCCGAGTCGCCGGTCAGCACCTCGAATCCGTTGACGCAGAAATCGCTCTCTTTAAGCTTGTAGGCCCGGGAGGTGAAGAGATCGAGGAATTTCAGGGAGCCCTGGCGCTGCCTGACCTCATCGATGACCCCATGGAAGTAAAGAAGGGTCATCTTGATAAAGTCGAGATCGCCATGGACCAGGCCTGATTTTTCGAGATAGGCCGCGTAGTAGAAGAGCATGCACTCGATGGCCCGGGCGGGATTGAGATAGCTCGACTCGGGGATTCCGGCAAATTCGAGGTTGAGGCTGCTGACCTCCTCGGCCCGGTAGGTGGTGAGTTCCCAGACGATGTAATAGGCCGAGGAGAAAGCCGCCACCGCGGCGCTGGTCTCGTATTTCTGCTTGAATTCGGTCTTTTGCGATTCCGAGAGCCCTCCGCGGCGGTTCATCTCGACCAGGTTGTCCAGCCCCGAGGTCTTGTCGAAAGAAGCGGAGAGATGCATGCCGATGCGCAGCCCCTGGCGGACCGTGGACAGGACATGGTTGATCCCCTCGCCGAGAAGAATCGGGTCGTTGCTGATCGCCCGGGCGATGGCCAGCAGGGAGGCCTCCTGCTCGCGCACGCTGGCGATGGACGATTCGCGGTAGCCGCCCCGGTTGAGCTTTTTGTCATCGAAGAGGTCTTTACGCGGGGTCCACTTGATCTTGGTCAGCAGATGGTTGGCCCTCTGGGTGAACTGGTCGAGTTTCTGCTGGTCGATGGGAAGATAGGATGTTCCGTTGCCTTGCATTGTAAATCACCTATGGACCTGGATCCGTGGGATCGGTACGGGAAAAGAGTGTAAGTGCTTGGCCTGAATAAGTGTTTCAAAAAATCTGAGTCGCACCCATAGGTTCGTCGGTGATTTTTTGAACGCTTAGGCAAGTCAATGACTTGCGCTATTGCCTGGTCAGAGCTCACGGATTCAGGATCGAGTCAGAGCCATTCGAAGGGGATCGCCTGATGGTCGGCGTAGCGGGAAAAGGCCCCCCTGGTGTCGAGATGCTGAATGATCCGGTGCGGCGCCAGCAGGTATTTGTGAACCCGTGAGACCTTGCGCTATCCGGTGCGGCGCCAGCAGGTATTTGTGAACCCGTGAGACCTTGCGCTGGTAGCACTCCAGGTCCGATTCCGGCACCGAGAAGATCTCCCGAACCTTGCCCATGGAAAAGAAGCTGCTGGAGATGGTCTGTTTTTTCGAGAAGATGATTTCATCCTCGACCAAAACGATAAAGTCATCCGCAGTCTCCCCCCGCGATTCGATCAGGGCGCACAGCTCCTCGGGGTCGCGCGAATAGCGCGGCGAGCAGATCGGCCCCAGGCAGGTTCTCTTGATCACCTTGGGGTGAATATCCTCGGCCATGGTGTCGATTCCGGTCGCCAGCACGGCCAGGGGGGGCACCCGCGACCCTTCGGCCTTGATCACCTCGAGCAGATGCCGGGAGTTGAAACCGTTGCTTTCCAGAGGCTCCGAGGCGGCGTTCTGGTCGCACACCATGAGGTGGAGATAGGGGCGGTTGGTAGTGAAGTCATAGCAGGACCAGGAGACCAGGTAGGTTCGATGGGTCTCATTTTCGGAGCGCAGGGTGATTTGCCCGGGGGTGAAATCGAGCATCATCCTGTCCGGGTCGATCATCTCGTAAAAGGCCCTGTCCCCCAGGCGCCAGAGAAGCTCCTCCGGGTCCTCATGCTGCTCGAGGAGATGGGAGAGGATCGCCTGCTTCAGCGACTGGGCCGAGGGGAGCTCGGCCAACCGGTCGCTGCGGTTGCGCAGCAGGGCGTTGAGGTTCGACATCTCGGTAAAACTCGGGAACCCGGAATCGGTCAGGTCGACACTCAGGTTGTGGCGCGGGTGGTAGGTGTACTTGACGCGCATCGCCTCGATGGTGAAGAGCATTTTGCGCAAAAAGCCCTTAAAAATCTCCGGCTCGAGGTTCTTCTCGCCGCCCGCTTTGGCCTGGTAGCTGAAAAAATCGATCAGGATTTCGAAAACCGAGCAAAGCTGGTTGAAATACCGGGCGTACTCATCCTGGCTCTCCAGGCACTTGAACTCCTGATCGTTTCCGTGGTGGTTCGGCTCTAAAGACATCAGCGTCCTTTATCCGCGCGCGGCGGCGTGCTGTTCACGCCGCCGTCAATTCCTGGGAGGTCTACCCGCGCCCCTCGTCGTTGTAGCTGAAGAAGCTGCTCTTGGTCGGATCGATGCCGTACTTGTTGCGAAACTCTTCGAGGGCCTTGGCCTCCTGCAGTCTCACCTTGGCGATCGCTTCGGCCTGGGCGCCACTCGCCTCGGCCATTTCGGCCATGCGATCGCCGTGCTTCTCAACCTTATCCATGCGCAGCCGGTCGCTGGCGACGCCGGCCTGAGCCATGTATTCGGCGTTGTTCTGATCGATGGCGGCGCCCACATCGTCGTATTTTTTGGCCGCCTCCTGGTCAGAGGAGGCCTTCATCGCCTCCAAACGGGACCTGAAAGTGATAACCCGCTCCTCGGTATCCGATTTGAGGGCGGTAATCCACATGAGCTGGTTGTCGCGCAGCTTCATCTGGGTGCGCTCGTGAATTTCGAGTTCGGCGGCGAATTTCTCTTTGGACTGAAAGAGGGTGAAGGCGGTGTTGCGCTTGCCGCGCAGATCTTCGACCGTGGCCCGCAGATCGGAGACTTTTTCGACCTGCTGGGAATGATCGACGGTACCGTTGACGAAGGTGTCGACCAGCTCCTCCTCCCGCTCCAGGCTCGCTTCGGCCCCGTTGAGTTCCTGGTCGTATTTCTCCAGGTCGGCCGCGGCCTTTTCCTTGGAGGCAAAGGCGGCCGACTTGCGGGTGGAGACCGCATCGACCTGCCCCCTGATGTCATCGAGACGCCGCTCCATGATCTGAATGGTCTTTTCGACCTTGTAGTTGAAGTCCTGGAGGGACTGTTCCATGTCGGCGGTCAGCAGGGCCTGACGCGAGAGCCTTTTGGCCTCCTTGCCCGCCTCCTGTATCCGGTTCTGCGCCTGCTCGATGTTCTTTTTAGCCTCCGCCACGGCGCGCTCGCGCCGACCGAAGATATTCCATTTCTGCTGCGCATCCATCAGGGCCAGCTCGGCACTCTTCAGGCTGTTCTGAGCCTCCTCGATGAGTCTCTTTCCCTCCGGGGTATCCTTCTGCAGGTTGGCGTATTCGGCCCCCATCTGCTCGAGGATGGCATTGAGGCCGAAAATGGCGTGGGACAGGTCCTCGGCCTCCTGCTTCTGGGCCTCCCTCAACTTGCGCGATTCCGCCTCCAGCACCTGGATGCGAATCTTTCGCTCCTGCTCGTCCTTGATCTCGGAGGCTTTTTCGAACTTTTCCGCCAGCGCGTCAAAGTCCTGGACCGCGATCCCCTGAACCTGCTCCAGAGAGGCAATCTTGATGTCTGTGTCCTGAACCAGTTGGCTGAAGGTGGTTTGCGCGTCGGACATATTCACGTTCTCCCTTACGTAGAGTTTATCGGTCACAGCTGGAAAGCCGAAATCGCCGTTTACCGTCGGCAGAGCAATCGGTAATGGGGGTGTCTTGGCGGCGCGGGGTTGAGGCGGGAGTGGACCATAGCGGTATCATGCCGTGGCCCTGGCTGGCGAATCGACGAGAGCGACACGGGGCATTGCAACCAAAACCTCATCACCTCCGGTCAGAAGATGACAAACCAAAACCAATTGCTGCGATAAAAAGACCAGCAAAAGAATGGGCCGCCCCAAGAAAGGGTCGACACTCTGAGCCCCCAAAAAAACAATACACCAAAAGCCCGCGCCACAAGAGTAAGCAGATAGAACGTTCTATCCCATCGGCCATTTTCTTTTGGTTCCACCAGAGTTCAAGCGGAATGAATCAGAGAGAAGCCTTACCAAAAGAACCCAATGTGCTTTTCTTAACAGGACCTTCAATGTAACCAAGGTAGCATTAAAAAGTAAACAAGAATGTTTCAGAATGGATAGGGGTAATAAGGCCGCACCGCACCGCGGGAGCGCTCAGGACGGTTTTTTGGCCCGAGCGCCAAACAGGGGGGAGATCAGGTAGGTGACTGATGCGACAAAAGAAATGAGCAGGGGAGCGATATAGTGGTCGCGGCGGATCCCCAATGCCAGCAGAAACAGGAACGCTCCAAGGACCAGAACCCGCACGATTTTGGGAATCTTTGGCAGTATGGAACGGCCGAAATGGGCATAAGGGACCCGGGAGACCATCAGCAGGGATGTTGCGACGACGAGAATCCCATTGGCCACCTGGCTGGGGACCAGCACGCAGGTGGTTCCGGCCAGCAGCGCGGCGGCCGGGGACGGCAACCCGGAGAAGGTGGCCACCCCCCCGAGGATACCCTCTTTGCGCTTCTCGACCACGAAGCGAATCAACCGATAGACCACCGCCCCCAGGTACAGCCCACCAATGGCCAACCCCAGCCACAGCTGGGAAAAAGAGGCGGCGACGATCAGCCCCACGGTGAGCCCGAAACTCGTTCCGTCGGCCACGTCGTCGAACAGCTCCCCCTTGGGGGTCGAGCCCCATCGCTCGGCGGCCCGGCCGTCAAAGAGGTCGAGAAACTGCCCCAGAAAGACCAGCCCGAGAGCATAGGCCGGGGGACGGCCGGTGAGGATCACCCAGCAGCCGGCGAGCCCGCACACCAGGTTCATGATGCTGAGAATATTGGCATACCAGTAATTGGGGATGAGCTTGAAGGCGGTGGAGCAAAAAGCGAGGCAGGCGCATATGGCGAGCAGCGGCTGAATGGTGCGCCCGAGCAGGGGCAGGGGGCCGTAGATCCATTCGAGCCCCACCACGATCAGCAGCACGACCACCAGAAAGGTCTTGGCCTTGCCGAACAGGTTGGCCGCCTTGACCTTGGAAAAACGCCTCGAGACCTGACCGATGACATCGAAGACCAGAAAGAGTCCCACCAGTATCGGGTCAAGCCACCCCAGCCAGGCCATGTAAACCAGCATGGGGGAGTACATGAGTTTGTCGGAGAAGGGATCGATCGTCTCCCCCTCCTCGGTGTGCAGATCGCACTTGCGGGCGATGGCACCGTCGGTGATGTCGGTAATCATCCAGAAGGTAAAGAACAAAAAACAGAGCCGCGGAAAACCCATGTACAGCAGGGCCACGGAGACGAACCCCATGGGATAGCGGGCCCGGCTGATCGAGTTGGGGTGAAGCCAGGCGTGCTCGCTGCCGGGGGGTTCGCAGAAAGCGGCTCACGGCGAACCTCTCAGCGGCCAGCATAAACAGAACGGGGATGGCGATCTCGGTCAAGATGGAAGCATAGGGTGTCATAGAGTATATATAAAATCTTGAAAGGATAAAAAGTTGAAAGGCAGTTCGGAGCCGAAATTATAGGATACGATTAGCCGCACAGGTCACTAGGCCACCCTGAACTTCGGGATGACGGCTGAGCCCCAATTAATCGTACGTCCCTGACTATCCTACCTGCCGCCTCCTGTCAACCTCAAAAGCGGCCAAGCCGCCAGGTATCACGTCCCACAGGGCCACATAACGGCCCCCTCCACGCTCGTCCCGAACTTCCCCCTTGCCCTGTTCCGGTGATTCTGCGAAACTGGGAGCTTTACCTCAGGAAGCGACTGCATCACTGCCGAACGCAAACAGGAAACGCCCGTTGGAAAGCCCTCCGCCCCTCGAACATCCGATTCTCAAAGCCCTGGGCACCTTTTCCCCCGGGCGCATCTACACCCTGGGCAGTAAGCAGGCGGTGTTTGAGAGCCTGCGCCTCTGCCAGCGACAGGCTCTCAGGACCATCGCCTGGGAAGCCGACTTTTCGACCTTGACGGTGAAGCTCGATGCGAGACCCTCAAGGACGGTCAGGCTCTGGGAAGAGGACGGCGATCTGGGGTTTTCCTGTTCATGCGGTGCGGTCTCCTATTGCTCTCATCTCCTCTGCACCCTTGCGACCCTCATCAAAGGGGTCAAGCCGGACGCCCTGGCCAACATCCCCCTCTCCGAGGACTATCTCGAAGCGGTGCGCGAGCGCCTGTTTTTCAGGCCGCAAGGCCAAAAGAAGCCGCAGGGCCAGGGCTCCAACCCTAGCCACCAGATTGTTCTGGAGCAGCGGGAAGAATACCAGAACCTGGAGCTGTATATTGAACACGGCGGGCACCGGGTGTCCCCCTATGCCCGAAACCTTCCCCCGGCCCTGAAAAAGCTGGTCACCACCCCATCCTGGCAGAGTCCCCCGGGAAACCGCCTGATCGAACTCCTCTCAGTCCATCCAGAAAACTATCCGATCATTTTCCGGGATTCCCGAGGGGAGATCCCCCTGAAACCCCTGGCCGACAGAATGTGCCGGGGACTGCTGCAGCTCGAAGGAGACGAGGACCATATCGTCTTTCGAAAAATCCTCGACGATGGCAGGGAAATGGGACCGGAGATGATCCAGGGCGAGGACATGGTCATCGACCGGCGAGGCCAGACCCTGTCGTTTCTGGACAATTGGGCCGGCTGGGCCCTGTGGGACGACATCGCCGAAGACGTGGCGGAGAATCCCATCGAGGCCGGGGAGATGGGGTATTTTACCCTGCCGCGCCCCTCGTTTCAGGGGCTGCATGGCGACCCTGCCATGCTCGACCCGCTGCTGCGCACCACCGCAGCGGGCCATCGGGTCGCGCCGCAGCAAGGTATTCCGAGCTATGCGATGCAGCTTCAGGTGGCCGGCAATGATTCGGAGATCTGCGAGCTGAGAGGGGTCGGGCGGATCGGCGAGCCGATTTTTCCGCTGGAGAAAAGCGCCCTGGCCCTCTTTGCCGCCCCCCTGTACGACAGGCTCTCTCTTCCGTTAAGAGCCAAGAAGCGCCGCGCCGTCCTTCGCCAGGTTTTTCTCGAAGCCCTGCCCCAATCGAGCGCGACCGCCCGCTCGAAAACGATCCGCCAGGGACTGACCCATCCCGATTTCCTCAAGCGCCCCATCAAGAGCGAAGCCCGCGAAATTCTGATGGCAGCGCTCGATCTCTGCCACAAGCCTTCCTCGGTGCTCCATTACTCCGGTGATTCATGGTACTGGGTGCCGCGCGACATCCGGCGAGAAAGCCTGCTTCTTCAGATCGCCATGGAGATCTTCGGCAGCGACATCTTCCACGACAGCCCCGAGGCGGGCCAGCTGCCGTTGCCCAAAAGGCTGCTGCATGCCCATCTCGGCCGGCTCTCGGAAACCCTTGCAGCCAACGGCTTCCCCCTTTCGCTGGACAACCGCCCGGTCGCTTCGGTCTCCCTCGATATTTCCCTCAACGCCGCCGATTCAGGGATCGACTGGTTCGAACTGCGCCCTGAAATCCGCTGTGGCCAGAATCTGCTCAATCTCGAGCAATGGCAGAAGGCCGCCGAGTCGGGACTGATCGACATCGACGGAGAACTGAAGCTGGTCGATGCCACCAGCCGCGAGGCGCTGGACGCCCTTTCCCGCATGGACAGGGAACGCTCCGGCAAGATTATCCGCATCCCCCGCCTGCACATCCTCGACTGCATCGGCCTGCGCCGCAAGGGGGTCAGGGTGCACCTCGCGCCCGAGGACGAACAGGTGATCGACAGCCTCTCCAGCATGGCGGGGATTTCCGGTCGCCAGCCGCCGAAGCTGGCCTTTGCCCTGCGCGATTACCAGTGCCGGGGGTTCGAGTGGCTGGCCTTTTTATACGAACACAAGTTCGGCGCCTGCCTGGCCGACGACATGGGGCTGGGCAAAACCATCCAGGCGATCGCCCTGCTGGCCGGACTGCGCGAAGGGCTGATCGCCTCGCGCCAACCTGAGGAGACCCCCCACCTGGTGGTCGTCCCGCCGAGCCTGCTGTTCAACTGGGAATCGGAAGTTGCCCGCTTCTACCCCGACCTGCGCACCCGGGTCTACCGCGGCCAGGATCGCAGCGCCGATTTCACCGACATCGACCTGGTGCTGACCTCCTACGACCTGATCCGGCGCGACATCCGCAAACTGCGGGAGATTTCCTTTCACGTCATCATTTTCGACGAGGCCCAGGCGGTCAAGAATATCTCCGCGACCACCACCGGCGCGGTACGCCAGCTGAAGGCCGAGTTCAAGCTGGCTCTCACCGGCACCCCGGTGGAAAACCATCTAGGCGAGTACTACTCGATCATGGACCTGGCCCTTCCCGGCCTGCTCGGCGACTACAAGGGATTCAAGAAAGGGCTGAAGAAGAGCTCGGCCAAAGATGCCGAACGCCTGGCCATGGTCATGGAGCGGACCCGCCCCTTCCTCCTGCGGCGCAGCAAGCAGGCGATCGCCTCCGAGCTGCCCGACAAGACCGAAATGGATATCCACCTCGACCTCAACCCGGAGCAGATGGCCCTGTACCAGGAGACGGTGGAGAACATCCGCGGCTCGGTCAGCGACGCCTACCGCGACAAGAATGCCAGCCAGGCA
>CALZIC010000275.1 GCA_945787285.1 uncultured Desulfuromonadales bacterium | reverse complement strand
TATTGTCGATTCCGAGGAAACGCAGAGTGCCAAGAAAAAAAACGAGCCGGCCATCGATAGGGCGGCCCTGGAGAAGGCCCAGGCTTACCTGAGGCCGCTTTTCCCCAAGTCCAATCTCAAGCATGAGGCGATGAAGGAGTTGTTTCGCCTTGCCGTCTGGCGGGTGGCCGGAGAGCTGGCCAGGGGGGAGACACTGCCGGAGGTGCTCCCTCAGGGGGGCGGTGATGAGCCTGGCCAGATGAATAGCCAGGTCCGGATTCAGCCTTCCGGTTCCGCTTCTGAACTGGTGAACGGCAAGGTTGAACTGACCTCGCTTCCCGATATCTATACCCGGATTGTCGAAGTTCTCAAATCGCCGAACTGCTCGGCCGCTCAGTTGGCGAAGATGGTCAGTACCGATGCCAGCCTTTCGAGCAGCCTGCTGAAAATGGTCAACAGCGCCTTTTACAGTTTTTCAAAGCGGATCGACTCCATTTCACGGGCCATAACGATGATCGGCAACAAGGAACTGGTGACTATGGCGCTGGGGGTGTCGGTCGTCAATACCTTCGGGGACATTCCCAAGGGATTGATATCGATGGAGGGGTTCTGGCGTCACTCGATCGCCTGCGGGGTTTTCGCCCGCCTGCTGGCCTCGCACAGCCAAGACCTTTCCGGTGAGCAGCTCTTTGTCGGCGGCCTGCTTCATGACGTCGGTCGCCTGATCATGATTAAGGAAGTTCCGACCTACGAGGAGGCTCTGGCCTTTGCCAGGAAGAAGCGGGTCCCCATCCATGTCGCAGAGAAAGAGGTGCTGGGGTTTGATCATACCCGGGTCGGTGGCCTGTTGTGCCAGAAGTGGAAGTTTTCCAAATCGATGGAGGAGATGGTCTGGTTTCACCATGCCCCATCGAGGGGGAAATATGCCAAGGAGTGCTGCATCGTGCACATGGCTAACATCATGGCGGAGGTTTTTCTTGCCAGCCAGTCCGATTGCGGCAGCGTGACGATTTCGCCCATTGAGGACAAGGCCTGGGAAGCGCTTGGTCTGCCCACCAGCGTCCTGGCGCCTACTTTTGCCAAGGCCGATAAACAGATTAACGAGATCGTCAAGCTGTTTCTCAACAAATAGTTCGAATGGACAGGGTCCGTTGCTCCCTCTGCCAGCCTCTTTCACCCGGAGGAGGGGAGCTTTCGGCTGAATCTGCCGGTTCAGGGCGCGCCCTTGATATCTCCGGAGGGCCCCCAGATGTATCCGCAGGAGGGGCATTCGACTTTCCCCGGATTTTGAAAGCGCAGGTTAGTGCAGGCTGTAACCAGAACGGCCAGCAGCAATACGGAGAAAATGCCGAATAGTTTCTTTTTCATGGTCGCCTCTTCTTTCTCCCTCTAGCAGGTTTCTGAGCCGGGGAAGCCCGCCCTCCAATTATCATTCTACCTGATAACCGCCACAGAGCCCAATGCGTGAAGTGATAGTGTTCCTGTTCAGGCCGGCTCCAGACCGGCGAATTTGAGCAGCAGCTTTTTGGCCCCGGCGCTGCGGAAATAGACCGTCACCTTCTGGTTGTCGCCGCTCCCCTCGAGGCGACGCACGGTGCCGACGCCGAACTTGATGTGGCGCACCTGCATGCCGATGCTTAAGCCCTCGTCGGCATCGGGGACGACCCGGACTTCCTCCTCGAAGGGGCATTCGTCCCCATCTCCGTCATCGTCGTCGTCGAAGGGCGAGGGGGCCAGCTGCTCGAAAATCGAGGCCAGGTTGTGCGCGGCCGGTTTGTGCAGCTGCGGGGGGGCGGTCTCTTCGAGGGCCGAAGCGGGGATCTCGCTGAGAAAACGGCTCGGCGGGTTGAACTGGTAGTCGCCGTAAACCCGTCGCCTGCGGGCATGGGAGAGGTAGAGCTTTTCCATGGCGCGGGTCATCCCCACGTAGCAGAGCCGTCGTTCCTCCTCGACCTCCTCTCCCCCGTCGCCGGAGCGCGAATGGGGAAACAGCCCCTCTTCCATGCCGGTCATGAAAACCACCGGAAACTCGAGCCCCTTGGCTGCGTGCAGGGTCATCAGGGTGACCCGGTCGAGGCTCGGGTCGTAGGAGTCGAGGTCGGTGATCAGCGCGACCTGCTCGAGGTACTCCTGCAGGGCCCCTTCGCTGCCGAAGTGCTCCTCCATGCCGGCCAGCAGCTGCTGGAGGTTTTCCATGCGCCCACGGGCCTCCTCGGTGCGCTCCGCGCCGAGCATCGAACCGTAGCCGCTCTCATCGATCAACTCGGCGGTGAGCTGCGGGTAGGGGATGCGCTCGAGGCGTTTTTGGAAACTGTCCATCAGCGCGACGAAGGCCTGAACCTTTTTGGCGGCCGCCCCTTTGAGAAGCCCCCGCTCGAGAACCAGGCGGCAGGCCGGGAGAAAGCCTCCGGCCTCCTCTTCGTACTCGCCGATGCGTCCGACGGTGGTGTTGCCAATGCCGCGGGCCGGCACGTTGACGATGCGCCGCGCCGAGATGGTGTCGGCCGGGTTGACCAGCACCCGCAGGTAGGCGAGGATGTCCTTGACTTCCATGCGCGAGTAGAACTTGACCCCGCCGAACATCACGTAGGGCAGCCCCTGGCTGCGCAGGGCTTCCTCGAGGCCGCGGGACTGGGCGTTGGTGCGGTAGAAGACGGCGATGTCGCGCAGGCGGCGTCCCGATTTTTTTAGCGCGGCGATCTCACCGGCGACGAAGCGCGCCTCCTCCATGTCGTCGGGGAGCGGTTCGAGGGTGATCTTCTCCCCTTCGGGATTGTCGGTCCACAGGGTCTTGCCCTTGCGGCCGACGTTCATGGCGACGACCTGCCCGGCGGCTTCGAGGATGGTGCTCGTTGAGCGGTAGTTCTGTTCGAGGCGGATGGTGACGCAGCCGCAGTAGTCCCGCTCGAAGCCGAGGATGTTGCCGATCTCGGCGCCGCGCCAGGCGTAGATCGACTGGTCGTCGTCGCCGACCACGCAGAGGTTGCGGTGGCCGCTGGCCAGCAGGTGAACCAGCCGGTACTGAACCTGGTTGGTGTCCTGAAATTCGTCGACGTGGATGTAGCGGAACCGCTGGCGGTATTTCTCCAGCACCTCGGGGTGGGCTTCGAACAGGCGCACGGTGAGCAGCAGCAGGTCGCCGAAATCGAGGGCGTTGGCCTGATGGAGTCGCTTCTGGTAGAGGGCGTAGACCCGGGCGGTCTGCTCGTTGTAGAAGTCGTCGGTATCGACCTGCTCGGGAAGCAGTCCCTTGTTCTTGAATCCGTCGATGGCCCACGAGGCGGCCCGAGCCTTGAGGGTTTTCTCCGGCACGCCGAGTTCCTTGAGCACCTGTTTGAGGAGGCGCTCCTGGTCCTGGTCGTCGTAGATGGTGAAGTCGGAGGAGTAGCCGAGCGCGGCGATCTCCCGGCGCAGAATCCGCACGCAGGTGGCGTGAAAAGTCGAAACCCAGGGGGATTCGGAGTCGCCGAGCAGGCGCTCGAGGCGCTCCTTCATTTCGGCGGCCGCCTTGTTGGTGAAGGTGACGGCGAGTATCTGCCAGGGGGCCACCCCGCACTCGCGAATCAGGTGGGCGACCCGGTGGGTCAGGGTGCGGGTCTTCCCCGACCCGGCACCGGCGAGGATCAGCAGCGGGCCTTCACGGTGCAGCACCGCCTGTTGCTGGGGGGCGTTGAGGCCGGCAAGAAGGTCGCTCATCGGCCTATTCCTCCAGGGTCCGGGACATCAGCGCCCGGTTGTAGGCCGAAACCATGTCGCGCCGGGAAATGATGCCGACCAGTTGCCGGTGGGTCTCGCGGTCGACGACCGGAAGCTGCTCGATGTTGCGGTAGCCGATCTTGCGCATGGCCTGGTCGAGGTCCTCGTCCTGGTGGGCGGTGATGACCGTTTCGGTGGCCAGTTCCTTGACCACCACCAGGTCCATCAGGTCCCGCTCGAATACCACCCCCATGAAATCCTGCACCGAGATGATGCCGGTAAGTTCGCCTGCGGCATTGACCAGAGGGAAATTGGTGTGCTTGGTCTGCTCGATAAAGTCGGCGAACTGGCCGAGGTCCAGGCTGTCTTTTTTGAAGCGGCGGGCCATGGCGGTGCCGATGACGCAGGTCAGCATGATGGGGATGATGACCTCGTAGCTGTCGGTGATTTCGAACAGCAGGAAGATGGCGGTCATCGGCGAGTGGGTCGCCGCGGCCAGAAAAGCCCCCATGCCGACCAGGGCGTAGGCCCCCGGAGCGATCCCCGCGTTGGGGAACATTTGTGCCACCAGGTGGCCGAAGGCACCACCGGTTACCGCGCCGAGGTACAGGCAGGGGGCGAACATTCCCCCCGGCAGACCCGACCCCAGGGTGATCGAAGTGGCCACCGCCTTGGCCAGAATCAAGGCGCCGAGCAGGTACCAGCTGAGTTTGACGCTGCTGGGGTCGCCGACCAGCACCGTTTCAATAAATTCGTACCCGTTGCCGAAGACCTGCGGGAAGACCAGGCCGATCAGGCCGACCATCAGCCCGCCGATCGCCGGTTTGGCCAGCCGGTGGACTTTTATGGCGTCAATGCGGTCCTTGATGCGGAAATGGGTGTCGATAAAGGCGGCCGCCAGGGCGCCAATGATCACCCCGAGCAGCACGTAGAGACCGAATTCCCAGAAGCTGTGCACCAGGTAGGTGGGGGCGTGAATTTCCGAAATGTTGCCGAGCAGGGCTCGCGAGACAACGGTGGCCATGCCGCTGGCGATAACGATCGAGGTGAAGCTGGAGAGTTCGAAGGCCGACAGCAAAACGATTTCCTGGGCGAAGAAGACCCCGGCGATCGGCGCGTTGAAGGTGGCCGCCACCCCGGCGGCTGCGCCGCAGGCGACCAGCACCTTGAGCCGGTCGCCGCTCATTTTGAAGAGTTGGCCGAACTGCGAACCGATGGCCCCGCCGATGGCGGCGATCGGCCCTTCCTGCCCGGCGCTGCCGCCGGTACCGATGGTGATGGCCGAGGCGAAGCCGCGGGTAAAGATCGGGCGCAGGCGCAGCTTGGCGCCGCGCAGGTTGACCCGCTCGAGGAATCCGGCGAATCCGCCCTTGAGATCCTGGCCGAACCAGTGCCAGAGGGGGATCATCAGGATACCGCCGATGGCCGGGAAGAAGACGACCGCCAGTCGTTGCAGGCTCCACTCGTCCATCGAAAAATGGAGCACCTGTTCGCCCTGCTCGAAAATGCCCCAATGGACAAATTCGATGGTCTTGCGAAAGGCGTAGTTTCCCAGTCCTCCCAGCAGGCCGATGATGACCGCCAGAATGATCAGGAAGGTGTTTTCGCTGATGCGGAAATATCCCGGCAGGCTGGCCGAGAACTGGCGCAGCTTGTCGGTGGTACTGCGGGAAGAAGACAAAACGATTACTCCACGGTGACGCTTTTGGCCAGGTTTCGGGGCTGGTCCACGTCGGTCCCCTTGAGTACGGCGACGTGGTAGGCCAGCAGCTGCAGAGGAACCGAGGTCAGGATCGGCATCAGGTCGTCGGCGATCTGCGGAACCACCAGCAGGGCGTCGGCCTTGCCGCACAGCGTTTCGCCGCCGGCGTCGGTGACCGCGATGACCTTGCCGGCCCGGGCCTGGACCTCTTCCATGTTGGAGACGACCTTCTCGTAGGTATCGTTTTCCGGGGCGATCACCACCACCGGCATATGCTCATCGATCAGGGCGATGGGACCGTGCTTCATCTCCCCTGCCGGGTACCCCTCGGCATGGATGTAGGAGATCTCCTTGAGCTTGAGAGCCCCTTCGAGGGCGGCCGGGTACTGGTTGCCGCGGCCGAGGTAGAGAAAGTCACGGGCCCCCATGAAGTCGCGGGAAATGGCTTCGATGCGCTCATCGAGTTCGAGGGCCTCCTCGACCTTGCGCGGCAGGGTCAGCAGGTCCTTGGCCAGGGCGCGGCAGGCATCGGCCGAAAGGGTGTTGCGGGCCCGGCCGAGGCGCATGGCGAACAGAAAGAGGGCGACCAGCTGGGTGGTGAAGGCCTTGGTCGAGGCGACGCCGATTTCCGGGCCGGCATGGGTGTAGATGACCCCGTGGCACTCGCGGGGAATCGACGACTCGACCACGTTGCAGATCGAGACCACCCGGCCTCCCTTGGCTTTGGCCTCGCGCAGCGCGGCCAGGGTGTCGGCGGTCTCGCCGCTCTGGCTGATCAGCAGGGTCAGGGTTTTCGGTTCGACGATCGGGTCGCGGTAGCGGAACTCGCTGGCGATATCGACCTCGACCGGAACGCGGCAGTGCTTTTCGATCATGAACTTGCCGACCAGGGCCGCATGCCAGGAGGTGCCGCAGGCGACGATGAAAACCTTTTCCAGCCCCTGCAGGTCCGCATCGCTCAGGTTGAGGCTCTCCAGGGAGACGTCCCCTTCGTCCTCGATCAGGCGACCGGCCAGGGTGTCGGCGATGGCCCGGGGCTGCTCGTAGATCTCCTTGAGCATGAAGTGCTTGTATCCCCCTTTCTCGGCCATCAGGGGATTCCAGGTGATCGTTTTGGCCGTTTTTTCAATGGGGTTGCCGACCAGGTCGGTCACTTCCATGGTGTCGGGGGTGAACACGACCATTTCACCGTCCTCAAGAAAGATCATCTCCCGGGTGTGGGAAAGCATGGCGGGGATATCGGAGGCGACGAAGTGCTCACCCTTTCCCTGGCCGACCACCAGCGGAGAGCCGAGCTTGGCGGCCACCATCTTACCCGGTTCCTGTTCGCAGAGGATGGCGACGGCATAGGCGCCGCGAACCTCGGCCAGGGCCTTGCGCACCGCGGTGACGAAGTCTTTCTCAATTTTGTAGTGCTGCTCGACCAGGTGGGCGATGATCTCGGTATCGGTCTCCGAGTTGAAGACATGCCCCTGACCGCGCAGCCTTTCTTTCAGCGCCAGGTAGTTCTCGATGATGCCGTTGTGGACCACCACGATGCCGCCGGCGTAATGAGGATGGGCATTGGTCTCCGAAGGGCGACCGTGGGTGGCCCAGCGGGTGTGGCCGATGCCGCAGCTCCCCTTGACGGGGCGCTCGCCGAGGACCTTTTCAAGGTTGATCAGCTTGCCCTCGGCCCGGCGAATCTCGATGGTGCCGTCATGGTGGGTGGCCACCCCGGCCGAGTCGTAGCCCCGGTATTCGAGGCGTCTGAGCCCGTCAAGGACGATGGGGGTAGCTTCCTGGAAGCCAATATATCCAACAATTCCGCACATTTTTGAACCTCTAGTGGTCAGTGATGGGTGATGAGTGATCAGTTAAATGCCAGATGAA